>NZ_JBOFKN010000035.1:0-37265 GCF_051657365.1 Paraclostridium sp. | reverse complement strand
TATTTGAAAAATTTATATCTTTATATTGATTTAATCCATTTATTTTATTAGTATCTATAACTATAACCTCATCAAATATCAAATTAGTATAATCTATATAATTATTATATATTTTTTCATTTTTTAGATTTTTAACATTCATAGGTTATATTTCCTCCGATATTATTTATAGTTATTATTTTTCAACCTATATCATTTTTTATTCAATCAAATAAAAAAACTGACTAAAGATTAACTTAAGCCAGTTTTATATAATAGTCATACCTAATATTAAGAATGATACAATCGCTACCAATCCAACAACCATAGCCTTCCTTAATTTATAAGATTTTTTTTGTGTTTTTATTTTTTCATTTGACACAGTTTCCTGTATTAAATCGTTACTTTTATCACATATATTCTCAACTTCATACATGTATTCACTCAAATCTATAATAACTTCTTGAGGTGTTTGATATCTAGTATCTATACGCAATAATTTACTTACTATATGTAATATTTTTTCTGGAACAATTTCAGTGTTAAAGTTTTTCCAATTTAAACCTTTATCCATTTTTTTCAACATCTTTTCTTCGTCTTCAACCGAACCAAATGGATGTTCATCAAATATTAATTCAAACATAATTACTCCAAGTGCATAAAAGTCACTACTTTTATCTGTATATCCTAAACAAATTTGATGTGGACACATATATCTTAAACTTTTAGAAAACATCTTTATTCCATTATTAAAAATTTTATTATTAGCTTTTATAATACCTATGTTACTTAATTTAACATTATATCCTTCATCTATAATTATACTGCTCGGTTGTAAATTACCATGATATATATCATAGCTATGAGCAACTTCTAATGCATTTAATATTTGTCTTAATATAATTACAATTTCATCTAAATTTAATCTATGGTACTTAGTTAATTGTTCTAATGTACTACCTTCTATATATTCACTAACTGTATAATATAGTTCTGATCCATCTTCTAATGTATCCACACCTACATCTTTAACTTTTAATATATTAGGAGAATCTATTTCATTTATTGTTGTCGCTTCATCTATTAAATTTGATACAAATTTTTTACTATTTATTATGCCTGGATCAATTATATTTATAATAACCATCTGATTATCATAGGAATCTCTACCTTTATATAAGCAAGATCTACATCCTTTTCCAATTTCTTCTATTATTTTATATCTGTTGCCTATATATATCAAAAAACTCCCCCCTAAATTTAATCTTTAATTGTTATTTATTTACAATTATATCATTTTATGTACATTACCGTAAGTATTAAGTATTATATGGCAGATTTAATAACTTAATTTTTTTTGTAATATTATATTTTACTTATGTGATCATACCCACTTTGTTTATTTCTAAATCTATTTCAAATGCAAATACATATTATTCCTTTTCATAAAAATATCCATATATAATTTTTATAAAACTTAGCTTTTGCTTCATACTTAAAATTATATACGGATATATTTTTTTATTATTTAGTGTTTTTTATTATTTCTTATATGTACTTGTTGTTATATATTCATTTTTAACTATCTTCCCTGATGTATCCTTAAACTCTCTATATGTTTTAACTACATTACCATTTCCACTTTTTACTTTTTCTACTATTATGTTTATATTTTGCTTATCATTTGAATTTCCATATATCTTGCTAGTTACAACACCGTTATATGCTGTATTTTTTATGTATATAGGATGACCATAAGGATTTCTAAATTTCAAATCTAAGTAATCATATGCAACCGTTGCATCTTTACCCATAGGAGCATAAGCAGATGGTAATGAGTGATTCCTAACTTTAGTTATATCTAAACCTGAATTTAATACTGCATTATATATAGTTGTAGAAACCTGACATACACCTCCACCTGGACCATCTTGTACTTTTCCATTTACTATTACAGGTGCATCTTTATATCCATTAGACTTACTTCTAGGACCAGTTGTCTTATTGTATGAAAACTCTTCACCTGGCATAAGTACTATATCACTAGTGCTATTTGCTGATCTTATTATATTATGAGATCTATTTGGTGATGAATTATTAAATGTAGTACTATGGCTAGCTAAAAGCGAATCTACACTTTGTAATACACTTGTACTTATTTTAGGGTTACTCTTTTTAACTACTAAATCAACGCTATTAAATTTATTTTCATCTATAGATTTTTTTATAGCAATTTTACTTGAATCTAATTCCAATGATTGTCCTATAACAGCCGGTGTTACATTAATAATTCCATTTCCAGATATATGTAATTTCGCATCGCTTACATTTACATTTATATCTTTTGATACTTTTTTTAGATAATTAACTAAGTCTGTTTCACTGTATGTCGGTTTTATTTCAAAAGTTTTTTTGCTCCCACTTTGTAATGATATAACTTCTTTTACATTTTTAAAATAAGAATCAGTTTTATTTAAATCATATGCATTTTTAACAATCCCCTCTACATCATATTTTAGATTTATATCAGAAGGAGTTATACTAAAAGATTTATCCTCACTTTTTATAATAATATCTTTAGGTTTATATTTATTGTTTACCAGCTCTTTAGCTTTTTCTTCAGTTAAATTTGATACATTCACATTTCCTACATATACATTGTTAGCAATTTTCCCATTGTATATATATTTATTGTTAAACCAATTTATTGCAAAAATCCCCATTATAATAAGAATGGCAATAACTCCTATTATACGTATTTTTTTTCTTCTATCGTTATTAACTTTTTCACTATCGTTATTTTCTTCTATCAGTATGTTTTGTTGCATTTTATTCCCCCCTAATTTGCTTAATATAATTATATTTAAAACAAATTATTAAAACAATATTTCTCATGCATATGTAACTTTATTGTCACAATTATAGAGGGAATGTATATTTATATTTTAAATTCTCCTATTACAGGATAATGATCAGATAAGTTAATAAAATCTACTGAATATTTGGTAGGCTTTATATTATTAGATATATATATATAATCTATTCTTGATTTGCTTTTTGGAAAAGTTTCTATATCTTCAGAATCAAATATTCTTGCTAAATCACAAAAATTATTTATACTCAAATTTATTTGGTTAAAATCTCCACATATGATAATTTTACCTCTTAAATGACTTACATAATCCATAATTTCTTCGATTTGATTTTTTCTTTCGTCTAAATCTAACCCTAGGTGTAGATTTATTATATTAATTAATTTATTACTAAGGTATAACTCTAAGTGAATAAACCCTCTTTGTTCTTTTTTACTAGTTAAATGGTAGCCTTTTGTTGCAAATATTTTTTCATTACAATATATACTTACACCATACTTACCTTCTTTTAAATTGACATTAGATAAAAAATATCCTTTAATATTCAGTTTATGTATTATTCGTTCATGTATATCACTTAAAACTTCTTGAATACATATAACATCAGCTTCTATTATTTGTAAATATTTTAGTATTTCATCTACCTTATCTTCATTATTTAAATCCATTCCTTTGTGAATATTATAAGTTACTATTTTCATTTATCCTCCTAATTCTATAAGAATAATTTAATTAGCTTCTTTCTTTTCTCACCCTAGTGCACTTACCTTGACTTATAACAAATAAGAATCCCATTTTTTTATATATTTCATCTAACTCACCTATACTAACCTCTCCATTTCTTAGGTTATTTACAGTTATATCTTTTAGTCTTCTACTTGATATTATCATTAGTTAGTCTCTCCTTTATTAATTAATAATTTATATTATTATATTGCTAAACATTAATATTTATTACCAATATTTTTACGAACACTCGTTCTCTACAAAGAATATTATATACCAAACACTCGTTCGATTTCAATAGGAAAATATTATTTTTTATGTTTTTTTGTCATTTTTTAATAGTTTATGTTTTTATTTTGTTTCATAAAAAAATAAGAGTACTTTACAATGACTTTTGCCATTTATAAAGTACTCCTATATTTCGCATTTATTTATTTTATCTATTTTTAAGAGGTTATTTTCTACTTTGTATACAATATACTATATACTATAAGTTTAATATTGTCAATAAAATTAATATTTCTATATAAATAATGTACATTTTATATAAAAATATTAATTTTATATTTACTTACAAGCTTTATATAACAAAAGAACTAAAAACTAAATCATTAGTTTTTAGTTCTTTTGTTATATAAAAACATATAGTAAGATGCCGAAAATATTATTACATATCCTATAAAACTATATTTATCAGGAATAGTATTAAATATTATTATACTTATAATAGCCGAAAATATTATATTCGAATAATCAAATATAGATATTTCTTTAGCTGGGGCATATTTATACGCTAAGGTTACACCAAACTGTCCCATACTTGCAAATATACCAGCAAGTATTAAATATCCAAACTGAATTAAAGTCATATCTTGATATACAATAATAGTAATGGGTAATATTGTTATCGTTGAGAACAAGGAAAAGAAAAATACAACAGTGTAAAATTTTTCCTTTCCACCTAAAACTCTTAAACAAGTATATGCAGAAGCTGCAAATACGGCACCAAAAATACCTGCCATAGATGGAATCATTTCAAAGTTTAAAGATGGCTTTATTATAAACAAAGCTCCTATAAATGCTATCCCAACTGCTATAGCTTGATTAGTCTTAATTTTTTCTTTTAAAAATATAGCCGAAAATATTATTACAAAGAATGGGCTTAATTTATTTAACATATTAGCATCTGAAAGTACCAATCTATCAATAGCATAATAGTTTAATATAATTCCCAAAGTTCCAAATATAGATCTTAAAATTAATACCTTTCTATTTTCTTTACTTCCAAAATAACTTTCTTTATACTTTACTATTAATATAAATGCAATTATACACGAAACTAAGTTTCTAAAAAAAGTTTTTTGAAAACTAGGCAAGTCTCCTGACAATTTTATAAAAGCTGACATCATAGCAAATCCAAATGCAGATATTATAATAAATATAATGCCTTTGTTCCTATCACTTATGTTAATTTCTTTCAAATTTTATTACCTCCAACATAGTATTTTATCGTATACAGTATATCATAAAATCATTTTATAGTTATAATATCTTCTTTGCTTCTACTATCCGTTGCACAATAGTTATTAAAATAATAAATGAAAATATATTGGTAAAAAACATAACATAATTAGGAAACATTATAATCAAACTAAAAAGTAAAAAACCTTCACTTCTTTCTGCTACACCAGCTTGATAATAAAATGATTTCATTCCTTTTTTCTCTACTAATGCTCCAACCGTTAAAAATATAGTCATAGATATTATTATACATACTAAAAGAACTATAAAATTCATTCTTGCATCTATATATTTTAAAGCAAGAGTACATATCATTAACGTTTCAACCACCCTATCAAAAGTTATATCCATAAGTGTTCCAAACATAGATGAAGTGTTAGTTTTTCTAGCTACAGCTCCATCTACAGCATCTAAATATCCAGATATCCAAAGAGTTATAATCGCTAATATATTCATATCTAAATATATAAATACACTAGTTAATATACCTACTAAAAGAGCTAAGATTGTTATATTATTAGCACTTAATTTTAATTTTAATAAAATATCCGCACCTCCATTTATAATTGGGTCTACGTATTTTCTTCCATGTGTATCTAACATATTTCCTCCTATTTTTTTTGCAAATTCATAAATTTATTTTTAAGTAATATAGATCCTAAAATAAGTATTACAAGTGCAATTATAGATATATAAAAACTATTGCTCCCAATATTAACTGATTGCGCACCTATATTTGTAAATACAAGTATACCCGGTACCGTCCCTATAATCGTAGCCATTAAAAAATCTTTATATTTTATAGATGTAAGCCCTGCACTATAGCTTATTATATCAAATGGAAACAATGGAATTAATCTTAGTATTAATACAACAAAAAATCCTTTTGAATTTATTATATTTTCAATATTATCTAATTTTTCATTAGTAATCTTTTTTACAAAATTTCGTCCTAATTTTCTTGATATATAAAAAGATATACTTGCTCCTATTAATGCACCTATTACAGTATATATATATCCCTTAGCTAGTCCAAATACTATTCCTCCTCCTATTGCTAGTATTGAGTCTGGAAAAAGAGTCAATGGAACTAACGCAAACATTATTATATACACTATAGGTGCCAATTTTCCAAATGAACTTACATACACCTGTATATCTTCTACATCTATATTCATGCTAAATAGTTTATATATAATACTACCTAATATTAAAATTATAATTACAGATACTAATATTTTAAAAACTTTATCTAATTTATGATTCATACCCAATCTTCTCCCTTAATTATTTTGATAATTTATTCGTTTTATATCTAATTTTCCACTTATCCATAGTTCCTCTTTTACTCTGAGTAATTTTTTTATGATTTATAACATCTTCATTAAATAATAAATCAAGAATGTGAAGTATATTCTTATTGCAATTAATCAATGATTCACAACAAGATTCACAATAACAAACTATATTTTCACAACTTGTTTCACTTGCTCTATTTGAAACTTGCTTTAAAGCTATTTCTAAATTAGTAACTCCAACCATACCTCCTGCACCACAGCATACAGTATTTTTTCTATTATTTTTAAACTCAACAATACTTATACCTAGCTCACTTAATATACTTCTCACACTATCCTGTATATTAATTTCCCCTCTTACCGAACAAGAGTCATGTACTGCCAATTCTAAATTTTGGTAATTATTTTTTAATTTTTGTGGTATTTTAAATTTTTTTATAACTTCATATATAGAAGTTACCTTTATTCCTTTACTATTTTTACTTATAGTATTATAACAATTTGGACACGCTACTATAATTTCAGTAATATTGCCAGAACATATTTCTTTTTCAAATTTAGAATAGTATTTTTCAAATTTCTTAATATCTCCCATTGCTAATGTTGGTTTACCACAACACATAAAAGTCATACCTATATTTTCATAATGTATTTTTAAATATTCATATATACTTAAAACAATATCTTCACTATAACTACTTAAACTACATCCTGGTAAAAATATTTGTTGGCTTTTATTTAAATTTATATTTTTTGAAAATATTTTGGAAAAGCTATTAATTTGATGAAATCTTACAACACTATAACCTTTCTTTCTTAAAAATTTTTTATTTTTCAAAGCTATATCTTTCCTAATATCACAGAAAGTAGATTTTAGATCTATCCCCTGTGGACATCTTTCAGTACATAACCCACATAACATGCATGAATATGAAACTTCATTTATATCTATATTCTCATTTAAAATATTAGTCATTAACTCTTTTGGAGAATTGCTAAAGTTTTTCATCATAGTACAATCATTAAAACATAATTTACAATCCACGCACTGATTTTTATCTTTATTTATTTTAATTATAATATCTTCTTTTAATTTCACTTTATACCACCCCAATCCAAGATAAAGAAAAATGGAATATTTCAAAACGCTTAATTAGCAGAGCTTTGAAATATCCCTTTTTAATTTCTATTTTATCTTTGTTTTTCATTATATACTTTTTTCAAAAGATATATAAATACACTTATAGAACTTAATGTACGTATTTCCATCATCATTAATTCAGCTCCACCTGTAAGCATTCCACCTACATATGAGTATATTATTGTAGCTGTTAGCTGACCAATTCCAGTTGCCATAAAGCAGCTCCTGCCATAGAACTAATCCACGAAAATATAGCTACTTTTCTATAGGATTCGTCTTATCCCCTGCCCATTCTTGGTAAGAAGCATCATAATTTTTAACGTTCTCATACCCTAAAGATTTTAAAACTAAGGCCATATGTCCTGAACGAATTCCAGCTGTACAATAAGTTACTATTTCATCATCTTTGTTTAATCCTGCATCTTTAAACAATTTTTCTAATTCTGCTTTAGGTTTTATAGTACCATCTTCGTTATATACCTTATTAAATGGTATATTTATAGATTTAGGTAAATGTCCACCTCTAACCTCACCATATTTAGTAGCTCCATCATACTCATCTATTTCCCTTGTATCTATTATTTTAACTTTTCCCATATTATCTTTTAAGCTTTTTGTATCTATATTCATGTCATTTTTCAATTCTTCAACTACAAATTCAGATTTTTTAGGATCAACTTTTTCTTTTGATATTTCTTTTCCTTCAGATTTCCAAAGATCTATGCCTCCATTTAACATTCTAGCATCTACTCCAGTTTCTTTAAACATCCATACTAACCTTCCATCTTCGCCCCATCCATCTTTAGTTGCGTATACTACTACCTTTTTATTTTTATCTATCCCCAAATCTGAGTATATTTTAGATAGTTGTTCTTTATCTAGTAAAGTTCCCCATCCTTTATCTCCACCTTTTCCTTCCATATTGCAAAAACTTTGCCATGCAACATTTATAGCTCCTGGTATATGACCTTTGCTATAATCTTTTTCACTTCTAGCATCAATTATTAATGTATCTTTATTATTTAAATTTTTCTCTAACCAATTTATATCTGTAAAATAATCATTATTATCATAAGTGAAGTCATTTTTAGTAGTTTCAATATTTGTTTGTTGTTTTGTTTTAACTTCTCCTTGAGTATTCTTTTCGTTGCTACACCCTACTGCTAAAATACTTATTGCAAATAATGAACTAATTAATAAAATTACTTTCCTATTTCTTATTTTCATATATTTCCTCCTATTGCGCTAATTTTGTGAATTTTTGTCGTATTCTGCATTACATCTTGGATTATATCATACCCAATCTCACATCTATCATAGAAAAAAACTATATTCGAAAATTCAACTATAGTTATAATCTATATAGCATTATGTATTTATAATTTATGGTATTTAACTTTTAAACATATACTTATGTAATAAAATAAGGACAGCTTTAAAGCTGTCCTTATTAATAACTATTTAAACATTTTTTTACTAGCTTTTTTCACATCTTTAGCTACCTTTTCGCTAGCATGTTCCACAGAATTTGAAAAAGATTTTATACCTTTAGACATATCATGTCCTAAATCTTCCATCTTATGTCCCATTTCTTTAAACATGTTATTTTTCTTAGCCATGTTTTCACCTCTTTTAATATTTTATAAATTATTTTACACATAATTTATATTTATATTCTCATATTAAAAGAATTGTTATTTATATTAAAAATTTAAGTAAAAATACTAATCCAATTACAACTGTAGTTACACTTATCTCTTTTGCTCTTCCTGAGAATAATTTTAATACTATATAAGATATTACTCCAAATACAATGCCATCTGCTATAGAATATGATAATGGCATCATTATTATAGTTAAAAATGCAGGTATAGCTTCTGTAAAATCAACTAAATCTATTTCTTTTATAGGTTCTATCATAAATAATCCAACTAAGACTAATGCTGATGCAGTAACTGCCGGAGTTATAACTGAGAATAACGGTGCAAAGAACAATGCTAAGAAGAACATAAACGCTGTAGATACGGCCGTAAGTCCAGTTCTTCCTCCTTCTGCAACTCCTGATGCACTTTCAACAAAAGTACTTACTGTACTAGTTCCTAAACAAGCACCTATTGTAGTACCGACAGCATCTGCAAATAATGCTTTCTTGATATTTGGAACTTTTCCATCTTCATCTAACATTTTAGCTTTTGTAGCAACTCCAACTAATGTACCTATAGTGTCAAACATATCCATAAATAGTAATGTAAATAAAACAATTAACATATCTATGCTAAATATATTATGCCACTCAAAACTAAATAAAGTAGATGATATTGAAGGAGGCATACTAACTATTTTAGTTGGTAGGTCTACAATCCCCATAGGTATTCCAATTATAGTAGTTACTATCATTCCTATAAATAATGCACCTTTAATATTTTTTGATAATAATATTGCTGTTATTAGTATACCAATTATAGCTAATAAAGCCGGTCCTGACGTTATATTTCCAAGTGCAATTATAGTTCCACCTCCATTTGGGTGTACTATAACTCCTGCACCTTCAAGCCCAATAAGAGATATTAAAAGTCCTATCCCAACAGATATAGCCTTTTTAATATTATTAGGTATAGAGTCTACTATCGCTTCACGAATATTAAATATAGTTAATATAATAAATATGATACCTTCTAAAAATACTGCTGTTAATGCAAACTGATATGAATATCCCATTCCAATTACTACTGTATATGCAAAAAATGCATTCAGTCCCATTCCGGGAGCTAGTGCAAATGGAAGCTTCGCATATAATCCCATCATAAGAGTAGCTACAACTGCTGATAATGCTGTTGCAGTAAATACTGCTCCATAATCCATTCCTGCTGCTGATAATATACTAGGGTTTACTATTAATATATATGCCATAGTCATAAATGTAGTAACACCTGCTAGCATTTCTGTTTTTACTGTAGTGTTGTTTTCTTTAAGTCTAAAATACTTCTCCATTTACTTCCTCACTTTTCATGTCGAATTTTGTTTTTCACAGAATTATATAATATCATAATTTTAGTATTTTTGCATATTTTTTCGAATATTATTTTTTGTATACGTTTTTTTGTATGTGTTTTAATATGAATTATATTTTTATTCAATGATTAATTGAAAATGTTTTTATATTATTCTATAATTAAACTCTGAGTTTAAATTAATAGTTTTATTGGGAGGAATATATTATGGAAATCAAAAGATACGAAGGAACTGGAAGAATGAGTAGAGCAGTTGTTCATAATAATACTGTATACTTATGCGGACAAACTCATGGTGAAGGTGATATTAAAGAACAAACTGCCATGGTTTTACAAAAGATTGAAGACTTATTAAACAAATATGGATCTGATAAAGAACATATCTTATCAGTAACTATCTATGTAAGAGATATGAAAGATTTTGCTGATATGAACTCTGTTTGGGATTCATGGGTAGTTGATGGTCACGAACCTGCTAGAGCATGTGTTGAAGCTAGAATGGCTAGAGAAGCTTTACTAGTTGAAATGTCAGTTGTTGCTGCTGTTAAATAATATATAAATAAAAATAAGATGTATCAAGGTATTTGTCTAGATAAATACCTTGATACATCTATTTTTTTATTCTATATATTTTCATAATTTTCGCACATTTATGTAAAACTTATATATAATTATAATTAAACAAATTATTTTAGGGGGATTTTATGAAAATATTTATAAGTGCTGATATTGAAGGTACATGCGGTATTGTTGATGTAGATGAAACTAATATAAATTCACAATTTAGTATGTATCATAGAATTCAAATGACTAAAGAAGTTAGTGCAGCTTGTAATGGCATCAACCTACTTGGTTCTAATTATATATTAATTAAAGATGCTCATTCTAGTGCTAGAAATATATTACCTGATATGTTACCTGAAAACGTTAATCTCATGCGAGGTTGGACCGGAGATCCATTGTCCATGATGAGTGGTTTAAATAGTAAATTTGATGCTTGCATTTTTATTGGATATCATAGCGGTGCTACAAAATCTGGCAATCCATTGTCTCATACTAAAAATGGCAAAGCCTATGATTATATAAAACTTAATGGTGAACTTGCTAGCGAATTTATTATCAATACATATACTGCTAGCTATTATAACGTTCCTGTAGTTTTCATAAGTGGCGATGAAATGATTTGTGAAGAAGCTAAAAAACTTAATCCAAATATTAATACTGTAGCTGTATCTAATGGTATAGGAGCTTCTTCTATATCAATCCACCCAGAACTAGCTCTTAAAAATATACAACGTCTAGTTAAAAAATCTTTATCTACTGATTTATCTAAATACATAATTACTCTTCCCAATAGTTTTAACCTTGAAATTAGATATAAAAGTCATAAAGATGCATATAAAGCTTCTTTTTTCCCAGGTGTAATTTTAAATAATAGTCAAACTATCAGCTTTAAAACAGATGACTATTTTGAAATCCTTAGAATGCTATTATTTTCCATATAGTTAATAAACTATCTCATTATACATTTGCTTAACAAATAAGTATTTTGAGATAGTTTATTCTACTAATTATATTTCATTATTTTTCAAAATAATGTTATTTGCACGATCTGCTTTATAGTTTATATATTCACCCATATAAATAACCCTATTGCTTTTTTCATCTATTACTATTATAGTGTTTTTATGTTTATTACTGTTATTGGATTGTTCATCATGAATATTGTAATTATCCATACATATATATATCTTTCCATCTATAACTCTAAAGTTTTCTATCCTAGCTGATTTATTTAATTTCTCTACATTATAATTTTTATTTTCATCTATAACTTTATTACTATTCAAATCTACTACATACTGATTTATATTTGTATTTTTCCAATCAATATCGTGTTGTGTCATTAAATACAACTTATCATTTTCTATATTATATTTAATATTTTGACAATTTTCTGATTCAATATTTGTAATTAATGGTTCTTTTATATAGTCAAATTTATTTTTATCTATATCATAATAAGCTAAATAAATTTTCCCACTTTTTTCATCTTGTTTTGGATAACTTTCAACTATCGTATACAGCTTACCATTATTTTCAAAGCTTATTTGATTGTTGATAATAATAAGTTCATTGTTACTACTATTCTTTTCCATACTAGACTGCTTTTTTAATTGTTTAGTATTTAAATTAAATTTATATACATTCATGAATATTCCCTTATTATCTTTGATTTGCCCGTTTTTAGAATGTTCTAAATCAGTTGATCCACTACATAATATATATACATCCTCATCCTTAATTCCAATTATAAATCCATGTTCAAAATTTGTATCTGAATCAAATGTATCTGGTAGTGTAAGATTATATTCATTAATTTTTTTAGTTTTTATATTTTTATTAACTATCCTGAAATCTAAAGTTGCTTTTTCTGAATTTATATAGTTAACTCCCAACTCTTCTAGATATCCTACATTATTACTATCTCCATATACTAAATTTTCTGTATATCCATATTTAAAAATATCTTCATTTCCATTAATAAGGTCATAATATTGATTTGGTTGTTTTATTTCATTTGAGTATTTCTTAACTTCAAAACCATCTTTTGAAGTTGTGGTTTGTGTATTGCTATATAACCCTTCATAAGATTGAGTTATAAATGATACCTCTCCTAATTCACTTTTATCACCTTTTATGTCTATTAATTTATATTTAGGTTGATTAACTATAGTACATACTCCTAAAACTACAAGAGAGGCTATAGTTATACCTAAAACTGATATCGATAATTTTCTGTTCATGATTTACCTCCCTTCTATGAAAATTCTTTTATTTATTAATCTATATGATATAAATATAGATAAAGTAAACAGTACAATATAATAAATTATATGACTAATCAGTAATGTTCTGAAGTTAGTGCTATTTACCCCGATTATACATATATATCCAATTAGCGATAATAATACATATGTAATTCCTAATAATATTCCAATCTTTCTAAAAGCTCTTTCTAAAAGTACACAAGTAAATACAACTACTACCGCAAGTATTACACCAACTACATCAATCATTAAGAATTCAATTATATATGGTGAAACTATATTTAATTCTCTTTCAAGTTGCATCATATTAGTATATATATTAGTAAAAGATGGAGAACTTATATCCGCCATTATTTTTACTATATTTAAGTCTATATACCAAAATAAAAATTGAAATACTATAAGTCCATATATCATAACAACTATAGTAATTAGCTTAGATAAATATATATTAAATCTAGGCTGAGGTAAACTAAGTAATGTATATATAGTTTTACTTTTTGAATAATAATCTCTATACCATATAATAAGAGAATATATCAAACACATTAATACACATATACCTAGTAATAAGCTGCCATATATATATATATCCTTCACTGTAAATTGTTTTATAATATTAAATCCTATGCTAGTATTTAATATATCTAAATTCATAGGTATATTATTTTCATTACTAATCTTTGCAATAGAATCATATAAACTTTTTACAACCCCACCTATGTTACCTATAAATAACATCCCAATAAGTGCAAAGTATAACTTGTATATTCTTTTAAATTCTATATTGTACAAAGTTAATATTTTATTCATTCTTATACACCTCCCTCATCTTATCTATTATTGACTTTCCTTCTTCTTCGCGAGTTTCTTCTGCATTAAATACTAATGATAGGCGTCCTTCATCTATTAATATAACATCGTCTGCTATCATTTCTATTTCAGCAATTTCATGAGTAGTAATTATTATACTCTGTTCATCTGTTATATACTTTGTCATAATTCCCAAGAAATCTTCTCTTTTAAATATATCAATTCCTGAAAATGGCTCATCTAATATCGTATATTTTGCATTTTGAGCAAATCCTAATATTATTTTAACCCTGGCTATATTACCCTTAGAAAGTTCTACTATTTTTCTATTCTCAGTTAAATTAAACATCCTCAACATTTCATAAGCTTTTTCATCATCCCAATTTTTATAAAACTCTTTCATAAAATCAAAACTCTCTTTTATAGTTAATTGTGCAAAATAGTTATCTATATCTGGTACAAATGATATCTTATTATAAATGTTGTGATTGATCTTTTCTCCATCTATAAGTATTTCTCCACTATCTAATTTCAAAAGTCCACATATAGCTTTTAAAATTGTTGATTTACCTACTCCATTAATACCTAATATACAAGTTATCTTACCCTCATGTATTTCAAAAGATATATTATCTAAAGCCTTTACTTTTCTATATCTTTTACTAGCATTTTTTATTTCTATCATAACATCACCACCTAATATCTATCATTTATTATTTTTATAAGATCTGATTTATTGACATTTATAGCTTTCATATTTTCTATAAATATTTTCATAGATTCATTTATTAAATCCTCTTTTATCTTTGCAATTAGTTTACTATCTTCAGTTATATTACTTTGATAATTTCTATGTGTTGTAATTATCCCCATATCTTCCATCTCCTTATATGCTTTTTGAACAGTGTTTGGATTTACTTTCATTTTTACTGCCATATCTCTTCTTGAAGGTATAGAATCACCTAAATTTAAATCTCCCCTTACAATTTGTTGCTTTATGTATCTTATTATTTGAATATAAACAGGTTCTTTATCATTCGGAATAAATTTCATATTTTCACCTCCGTATCACTGTACTAGATCAGTAGTACACTCCTAAGTGTATTATATATATAATACACTTAGAGTTCAAGTATAAATTTAGACCATAGTTTTTTTATATATAAATATATTTAAATATTGAATTTAAAACATTAAAGTACTAACATTTATATAAATAAGATAAGGAGGTGCTATTATTTTATATAAACTAAAAAACTCCATGAAAAATCAATTTAATATCTACGATGACTATAAAATAGATAATTATGCATTTAATTTCATGGGAGAATATCTACTTACTAACTCCAAATACTTTTTAAGTAAAAAAAAAGTTATTTGGGCATATGATAATCGAGAATACATTTTTGCAAAAGACATAGATAGTATATCTAAAGATTTTTTTGAAAAAACATTATTACAATTTTCTGATTATGCTATGAAAAATATTATTCAAACTGATGAAAATCACATGTCTACAGCTATAACATTATTCATATCTTATACAGATATAGATAAATCTCTTAAAGCTAAAATTCCTAAGATAAAAAAAAGAAAAAGCTATATGTTTGGACTTAAAGGTTATGCTTCTCTAAGATTAATATTATTTGATAAATTAACAAATGAGTTTATTTATAACTACGATGCAAAAGATGTTATACATTTTTATAAGGAGGTTTTATTATGAATTCATTAACCTTACTGTTAATAAGTGCAGTTATTCTTTTTATAGGGTATGTTTGTTATGGTGGTTATTTAGCTAAAAAATGGGGAGTAGACGATACGCGAAAAACTCCAGCTCATACTAAATATGATGGAATAGATTATGTTCCTGCTAAATCACCAGTTTTGCTAGGTCATCACTTTGCATCTATTGCGGGTGCGGGTCCTATAGTAGGGCCTATACAGGCCGCTATATTTGGTTGGATACCTGTTGCACTTTGGGTTTTAATTGGTAGTATATTTTTCGGAGGCGTACAAGACTTTGGTTCACTATTTGCATCAATAAGACATGACGGAAAATCTATAGGCGAAATAATAGAATCTAATATGGGTAAAAAAGGCAAGAAACTTTTTGCACTATTTGCTTGGTTAACTTTAGTTTTAGTTGTAGCTGCATTTGCAAATATAGTTGCAGATAATTTCGTTTCAACGCCTCAAGCCGCTAGCGCTTCTGTATTCTTTATGATTTTAGCAATTTTATTTGGTATAGCTGTCTATAGATTTAAAATGCCATTAATTCCAGCTACAATAGTAGGTGTTGTATTGTTGTTTGGTTGTATCTATTTAGGATTCTTATTTCCCATAGTTTTAAGTAAACAAACTTGGATAGTTTTACTTATGTTTTATATCTTCATAGCATCTGTAACTCCAGTTTGGATTTTACTTCAACCTAGAGATTATTTGAACTCATATTTGTTATATGCAATGATAGCAGGAGCTCTTTTAGGTATAATCATATTAAGACCTGAAATTCAAATGGAAGGTTTTGTAGGTTTTAATGTAAATGGTCAATACCTATTTCCTGTACTATTTGTAACAGTTGCTTGTGGTGCTATATCAGGATTCCACTCACTTGTTGGATCTGGAACATCTTCAAAGCAATTATACAAAGAATCTGATGCAAAAAAAATAGGTTATGGAGCTATGCTTATAGAAGGTTTACTTGCTATAGTTGCACTTATAACTGTTGCTTATATTTCTACAAAACAATTCGGAAGCCTCTTAGGTAATGGAGGTCCTGTAAATGTATTTTCTGAAGGTATAGCTAACTTTATGATGTCTTTTGGTATTCCATTTACAGTAGGTAAAACTTTCACATCACTTGCAATATCAGCTTTTGCACTTACTTCATTAGATACTGCAACTAGACTTGGCAGATTTATATTCCAAGAATTTTTTGATACTAATGGTTTAGATAGTAAAAAATCTACTAAAAAGAATCCACTTACTAACATGTATGCATCGACTACCATTACAGTTATATGTTCTGGACTTTTAGCTGTTATGGGTTATGAAAAAATATGGCCAATATTTGGATCTGCAAATCAATTGTTAGCTGCTATCGCTCTAATGGCAATAGCTATATGGCTTGCTAATTCGAAAAAAAGCTTTAAGGAATTTATCATTCCTATAGTATTTATGTTTATAGTAACTATAGTTTCTCTTTGCTTTAACATAAAAGCTAACATAGGTGTTAATCCAATATTAGTTATAATAGCTATATTACTACTTATTCTTGCATTAATTTTAATAAAAGAAGCATTGTCTTTTATTAAAAATAGCAAGGTAAAAGAAAATTCAAATAATTAATATAAAGTTTAAAAAACGTACTAAAGGAGTTACCTTAATTTTAGGTAACTCCTTTAGTACGTTAACCATTTAAATTGTTATAAGTTAAATCTTTATAAAAATTAGCTTGTGTTAAACTTATATACGGCGATAACCATAAAAATCCAATTCCAAAAGTAAGCATAGATAAAATTGCCCAACCTATAAAACTTAATTCTATAATGAAGTATTTCCACTTGTTACCCTTCATCATTTTAATACTTAAACTCATGGCTTCAATTGTACTTAAATGATCATGTTCGATTATTATATATGGCGTTAATAATAATGCTAGTTCAAAAATTATAATTAAAATAGTAAATACCAAAATTATTATTCCAGCTAAAGCAACGCCTCCTGAAAGTGCTATATCTGAAAAAATAAATGAAACAGTTCCTGCTGTAACTATAAATAGCATTATAAACGTTGCTATAAATACAACTAGCGATAATATAAGTGTAAAAAATAAAGATTTTAGCAATTTATTAGATGATACTAATACATCCTTAAACGTTGAACTTCCTGTTTTTTTTATAAACTCCAAATAAAAATTAGGAAGCCCTACTGTAGCAAATACTCCAAGTCCAAATATCAATGTAAACATCAGTATTATTGTAATAATTGAACTTGCTTCATCTTGTAACATACTTAGTACAATAGACAATGCCAGATAAGCTAGCGTTAATAAAACAGGCGTTGTCCAATGGCCTTTTAATTGACTTTTTGATAATTCTTTTAATTCCACTCTATTAATTTTAAACTCCCCCTTTGATAGTTAGTTATTATATACTCAAAAACGTATACCCTATATTATATTAAAAACTTTTTATTTATTGATTAAATTTTTATTTTATTGATATATATTATATATAGACAAATTTTGAGGTGAGTACAATGATAACAATAATTTCTCCAGCAACAACTATGAACTTTGATAAAAATATTAATATAAACATTAATTCTTCTAAACCATTCTTTAACGAAGATGTTAATAATCTTATTAAAATATTAAAAACTTTGGATAAAATTGAAATTAGCAATTTAATGAATTTAAGTGAAGATTTATCTAACTTAAATTATGATAGATATAAAATTTTAGGAACTGAAAAAAGTAGTTATTTGCAAGCTATACTTGCTTTTGATGGACAAGTTTTTAATTGTATAAATGTAAATAGTTTTAATAGTGATGATTTTGAATTTGCTAATACCCATATTCGAATACTATCAGGACTATATGGAATTTTAAAACCACTTGACTTAATTCAATCCTATAGATTAGAAATGAAAGCTAAACTTAAAAACGAAGTTGGAAATGATTTGTATAAATTTTGGAAAAATAAAATAACTAATTATTTATATAGTGAACTTAATAATCATTCAGATAAAACTTTAATTAATTTATCTTCTAATGAATACTTTAAAGCTATTGACTTTAAATATTTGTCTAAAAATTTTAATATTATCAATGTTGAATTTAAAGATTATAGAGAAAATATTAATGATTATAAAGTTATTGGTCTTTACTCTAAAAAAGCTCGAGGTTATTTAACTAGATATATAATTAAAAATAAAATCAATTCACCCAATGAATTAAAAAACTTTAATTACGATGGGTATACTTTCAATATTAACCTGTCTGATTCTAATAATTTTATATTTTCAAGATAATTTTTGTATAAAAAAGATATATACAATGTATTTTTTGTATATATCTTTTTGAATATCACTTTATATATATAATAAACCTATCTTTAATTTTAAAATTATTCCCTATTCTATTGGTCAGTATAAATTCTGCATCCACATTATAAATTTTATAATCTACTTGACTTATATTTAAAATATTATAACGATCTACCCATTGAGTAGAATCTTCCTTACTCCATTTATATTTTTTTGTTTTTCTCACCTCTTCTATAAATGAATCTTTAATTTTATCATTTATACTTATTTCTTTTTTGTTTTTTAAATTATTCCCATCGATAAGTGATAAGACACCTATAACTAAAACGAATATTAAACTTATAATTTTTATTTTTTTATTTTTCACTAAATCACCTTTCTTAATAAAACTTATACTGATATAATTTTAACTTTTTATATTTCTATTATTCATCAGTTAACTATTTTTTATAGGTTAAAATTTAGTATTTGGGGTATACATTAAAATGACTTAAAATTTGGAGGTTTCCGACTATGAAATACGACTACAACATGGAAGTAAATAATATATTAACTAATATATATAAAGAAATAATATTTAAACTAGCTATATCTAATCCAGAAATAGATTTTTCTAATGATAAAATAAGTGATACAAAAAAATTATTGTCTAATGAAAAAATTTATATTGGAAGTGATATGGATGAATTTATAATAAGTAATATTCCTAAAGGTCATGATGGCAATTTATTTAGAGTTTCAATATCTAAATTTCATAATAGACTTCATCCTAGATTTGAAAATTATAAAGGTGAGCCTATTGTTGATTCTAGTTACAGTAAATTCGCACTGTTACTTTGGGAAGAGCATATGAATAATTTATTAATAGATGATATTCAAAATTTATTTACTCAACAAGGATTTGTGGATTTTATAAATAATGAACTTGATAACTATAAAAATGAATTAATTCAACTTATTAATAATTATAAAAATAACTTAATATCTATAAACTTTAAAAATAAAGAAGAGTTATTAAATATAATATCAGATATGATAGTAAATAAAGAATTAAACTTTGATTACGCTCATATTTTAGTAGATATGGATAAACTTAGAGATGATATGATTAAACTTTCTACAACATTTGATGTATATAATGAATTTGACAAACTAGAAGATGATACTAAATACTGTTTAATAAATTATTGCAAATACGATGCTGACAGCTTAATAAATGAATTAGTAAAAAATCATAATTTCAAATTAATAAATAATAATTCTCTAGTGAAATGTAAATAACATTAAAATAGAATCGATTAAAATTTGATATTTTAATCGATTCTATTATTCTATCTTTTTATTATATTTCCAAAGAAATACATATCTAAATGGTCAAACTCTACGTCTGTTTTTCCTTCATAACTAATATAAATTCCATCTATCCATTCTCCTTCGTAATCTCGTTGAAGGAGATTTTCAACTAATGCATAACTACTTATACTAGCACCAGTGCTTCCTTGAAAAAACCTTTGACTCCAGTAATTTTGATCTTCTCCTTCTTTTATATCTATATAAGCTATATTATTTTCTACTTTAACTAGCTCAATGGGTGCATTTTCAAATTGTAATTTTGAAACTTCTTTTATAACTGACTTTAGTTTTTCTTCAATTGAAGACTTATTATTTACCGATATACTACCTAATACAATAGTCTCACTTGTATTTACATCTTTACTTACAATATTAAAGTTTGCTAAATCTAAGTTTATAGTTTCTTCAATTTTATTAGTTTCAGTTATATTTGCATTTTCATTTTCTATATTTTTTCCTAAACTACTACATCCAGTTGTTATAAATATCGTTATAAATATTATACTTAAAATCAAGCTAACTTTTTTCATATGTATACCTCCATAATTTTTATACACCATATACATATAATAAATATATGACCTATATATGAAAATATTATACATATTCTATAATTTTATACATCGAAAGTTACCTTACATATCAGTACTATTTAATTCAGCTAGCAATTCTTCATCCTCTTTAGCCCATAAAAGACTTCTTCCCACCGCTCTTTTCCAACCTTTATATAGAATAATTCTTCTCTTTTCATCCATTGTTGGAATAAATTCAGTATTAATTTCCCATTTTTCTTTTATTTCATCTACACTTTTATAAAATCCTACTGAAAGTCCAGCAAGATAAGCCGCACCTAAAGCTGTAGTCTCTATAACCTTAGGTCTATCTATATTAACATTTAATATATCAGATTGAAACTGCATCAAGAAATTATTAGCACTAGCTCCACCATCCACTCTAAGACATTTTAATTTCATTCCAGAATCTTCTTGCATAGCATTTAAAACGTCCTTCGTCTGATACGCTATAGATTCTAATGTAGCCCTAACTATATGCTCTCTTTTAGCTCCTCTCGTAAGTCCAAATATAGCTCCTCTTGCATACATATCCCAATAAGGAGCTCCAAGTCCAGTAAATGCAGGAACCACATATACTCCATTAGTGTCATTTACTTGATTAGCATAATATTCAGATTGTCCTGAGTCATATATTAATCTAAGTTCATCTCTCAACCATTGAATAGATGCTCCTCCGACAAATATACTACCTTCCAGCGCATAATTAACTTTTCCATCAACTCCCCAAGCTATAGTGGTCAATAATCCATTTTTAGACTCAACAACTTTATCACCTGTATTCATTAATAAAAAGCAACCTGTACCATATGTATTTTTCACACTTCCCTTTCCAAAACATGTTTGCCCAAATAATGCAGCTTGTTGATCTCCTGCACATCCAGAAATAGGAATTTGAGCACCAGCTAACATTTCTTCATCTGTATATCCATAAACTTCACTTGATGGTCTAACCTCTGGTAACATATTCTTGGGAATATTAAGCTCATTTAATATTTCTTCATCCCATTTTAATTCATTTATATTGTATAACATAGTTCTAGATGCATTAGAATAATCTGTAACATGAACTTTTCCTCTTGTCAAATTCCATATTAGCCAAGTATCAACTGTTCCAAATAACAACTCTCCATTCTCAGCTTTTTCTCTAGCTCCGTCTACATTTTCTAATATCCAATTAATTTTAGTTGCTGAAAAATAAGCATCTAATATCAATCCTGTTTTTTGTTTTATTGTAGATTCTAATCCTTTTTCTTTTAACCTATCACATAAATCTGCAGTTCTTCTACATTGCCATACTATCGCATTGTATATAGGTTTACCTGTGTTTTTATCCCACACTATTGTAGTTTCTCTTTGATTTGTTATTCCTATTGCGGCTATCTCATCCGGTCTTATAAATGATGTTTCTAAAACCTCTCTTAAAACTCCACTTTGACTCCCCCATATCTCCATAGGGTTATGCTCTACCCATGAAGGTTTTGGATATATTTGCGTAAATTCCTTTTGTGCAGATGAGACTATATTCCCAAATTTATCAAATAAGATCGCTCTTGAACTAGTAGTCCCTTGATCTAATGCTATTATATATTTTTTTTCCATGATCTTTGCTCCTTAAAGTTATCTTTTTAAAGATACTATCCTTTAAGTAAATATTAACAATAAAATAAATCTACTACAATATTTTTAAATAAAGTTATTTTTTAAACAAATCATTTTTTCTTTATTTCGTATTTGCAATTTTTATAAATTACAGGTGTCCCACTAGTTTTATCATTTTCAAATTGAACAACTTCAATTTTATGTATTCCTTCACTTAAATCCTCTTCGCAAATAGTTAAGGTTAATGAATTTAATTCACCTAATTTTTCAATTGCATTTAATTTCCCATCTATGTATATATAACTAGGCTTTGAATTATAAAATCCATCAGATTTAAGTCCAAGTTGAGAAAGGCCTCTATATTCATCTATATGTATGATAGGAATAGTTCCCCCTTCTGAGGAAGATGTTGGAGTTGTGACAGTAATATTTCCTTCTCCCATTTCATCAGACAATCCAGTTGGAATAATTTTTATATCTTCTTTTTTATTTTCAACAACATCCTTAGAACAAGCAATTGTAAATGTAATCATAGTTAAAATTAATGTTAATATTAATAATATTCTTTTCATATAAACCTCCAAAAATAGATATTATAATATATTCTTCCCATTTTTATATAAAAAAAGCATGAATTATACTACTAATTCATGCTTTTTTTATATTTACTATGCAACTTCTAATTCGTCCTCTGATTTTTTACTTCTGTCTTTTATAAACTTTAATATATAGTGAAGTGCCATTCCAATACCAATTGCAAATACTAAATCAAATACTACAGTAAATACAAAAGTTGTAACTAAAACTACAACATCTGCTTTACTTGAAGATAGCAATTCCTTAAAGTGTCCCCATTCTCCCATATTGTATGAAACCACTATAAGTATAGCTGCTAGTGTTGTCATTGGTATAAGCTTCGCAAGTGGCATAAGTATAACCATTATAAGTAATAAAGTTACAGCATGAACCATACCTGCTATAGGACTTCTTCCTCCACTTTTAACGTTAGCTGCCGTTCTTGCTATAGCTCCTGTAGCTGGAATTCCTCCAAATATTGAAGAAGCTATATTTCCAAGTCCTTGTGCTACTAATTCCATATTAGAATCATGTTTATCATTTATCATATTATCAGAAACAACGCACGAAAGTAACGATTCTATTGCTCCTAATAAGGCAATTGTCATCGCTGGTTTTATTAAACTTGTAATTGTTTGTATATCTAAATGCGGTATTTGTGGTTTCGGTATAGATGAGGAGATTTGAGTAAATCTAGACCCTATAGTATCAACTGGTAAATTAAATAAATTTACAGCTAATGTAGATAATATTAATGCGATTATTGAAGCAGGTATTTTTTTATTTACCTTAGGCCAGTAAACTAAAATTAAAATACAGGCTAGTCCAATTAGAAATGAAACTGTATCAAATGTAGATATATGATGTATGTAACTTTCTATTTTCTCTATAAATTCAGCTGGAACATCTTTTATTTCAAGTCCGAAGAAGTCCTTTAACTGAGTTGTAAGTAAAGTAACTGCTATACCACTAGTAAATCCTACTGTAATAGTTTGTGGCACATATTTTATTAAAGACCCAAATCTAAGTAGCCCCATGACTACTAATATAATTCCTGCCATCATTGTAGCTGTTATAAGTCCAGTTACTCCATACGTTTTAACTACTCCATAAACAATTACAACAAATGCTCCCGTTGGTCCACCAATTTGGACTTTGCTACCACCTAAAAAAGATATTACAAATCCTGCAAATATAGCAGTTATAAGTCCTTTTTCAGGGGATACCCCAGAAGATATGGCTAAAGCTATAGATAAAGGAAGAGCTATTATAGCAACTATAATACCTGATATTATATCTTTACCTACTTGGTCTTTGGTTAATTCATTATTTTTAATCATTTTAAATAACTTTGGTAACACTTAAACACTTCCCTCCAAAACTAATTATTACAACATTTAATATAATAGTCCTATTTTTGACTAAAGTCTACCCATAATATAAAATAATTGTTAAAAAAAATAAAAGATACTGCATGTTCGAAGTATCTTTCATTTTTTTTATATTTCATTCAGTTTTTGAAGCAACTCATCTAAGTCTATACCATGTATATAAGCCGCTTGTTCTATTGTCTCCATTTGAGCTGATGGGCATCCCAAACAACCCATTTCATAATGCATTAAAACATTTATAGTTTCTGGATTTTCACTTATTAAATTACCTATTAAAATATTTTTATCTATTTTCATATTAAAATCTCCTTTTAAATATAGTTCGTATTTTACTTTGTCATTTATACCTTAATATTATACCTTTTTTTAATTTTTTTCCGTAACGTAAGTTACACATTTTATAATCCAATACTTACTTATACAAAATAGTAAACTTTTAATATTATTAAATTTTATTTTCCGTTAAAATTTTACATTTTCATTTATTTTCTTTTTAATGTTTTTATGATAAAATATGTTATATATTTATACTTGCTTGAATATAAATTTAAATATGAAACTTGTACATAATATAAATATAGTTTAATTTCAAGCATAACTTGTTATCATAATTTAAATTTGAGATAATCTAGGAGGATTAATATGAGCTTAAAAGACAAATTTGCAGAATCATATGCTAGATCAAAAACAATGACTGGCCCAGAAAAAAAGGCTAATGAAATAATGGGAAAACTATTACTTAAGAAAAGTATAATTCCTATGATTATAATGTTAGTTGTATGGATTGGTGGTTTTTCTTTAAAAGTTAACGGTTGGGTTTTACTTGGAGTTGAAATAGCATTAGCTATAGGAACTTACTTCTACATCAAAAAACAAGGTGACAAATATCAAAACTTTAAGCCTTTTGTTGGTAATTTAATAAGTCTTGAGAAAAAAGGTAAAAAAGAATATGTTGCTATAATAAAACAAGGTAAAAAAGTTGATAAGTTACAAATTAAGTATGGTGGAGAAGAATTAGAAAAAGTTAAGAAGAACCAATTAGTACAAGTAAGCTATAATAAAGATGAAAAGATAGCTATAGTTGTAACTAGATAATTTTAGTAAAGGAAAAGCTTCTACTTGATTTAAGTAGAAGCTTTTTTTATTATTGGTTCAGTATATATTGTTTGTATATTTTCAACGCATTAGCTAACTGATCTGGACAAGATGATTCCCTATTTTTGCAAGGTATTTTTTCAAATATTTCTATTATTTCATCTATTTCTTTACCTTCTATTAAATTTTTTATTCCTATTAGATTTCCTGCACATCCCCCTTCAAAAATTACATCTATTAACTTATCTCCATCTAAATCTAATAAAATCGATTTGGGGCAAACCCCAGTAGTATAATATCTATACATATCCATCACCCTATTATATTTTTTATTATTATATCTATTTATATAAATAGTAAATTATGTTAATATTTTATGAAATTTTTCAATATATATTTTAATATGTAAATTAATCGTTATAATTATAGTTGTAAGGTATATTGAATATGTTAAATGAATTCTGCGTATACTCTTATAGATTAAATATTAGGACGTGAGAAACTTGAATATTATAAATAAATCTAATAAACTTATTTTTTTAATAATGTTTTCAAACTATTATTTGTTGCATTTTGGATTATATTTTGGTTTATAGGTATTATATTAACTGAAAATAAATTCAATCAGTTATCATCCTCTTTATCTTATATATATAGTTCATGCTGTATATTATTTATAATTAGCTATATTGGTTATATGCTATATACAAAATCCTATGAATCAAAAATAGAAATACTCTATAAGATAACTACAATTTTAGCTTTTATATTTTCATCACTTAGTTACTACCTATTTCCACTTAGCATATTTTGGTTCTTTATTAAACTTTTATTTTTATTTGTATATATGTATGTATCTGCAATTAAGCTTCATAAATACAAATCCGAAGAAGGTGTCGTTGGCATTATATGTTCTGCTTTAATGATATTTATGTTTATTAGATATTAGTTTTTTGAAATATTAGACATATCTATATTTTTTTGATATCATTTATCTTGATAGTTAATACTATAAAATAAAATTATAAAGGAGTTAATACCATGGAAAGAACTGTTTTAGCCACTATAGGTGAAAAAGAAATAACTAACCTTGATATTGAAAATGCTTTAAAAAGCTTAGATCCATACCAAGCTATGCAATTTAATACTGAAGAAGGTAAAAAAAGATTATTAGAAGACTTAGTTAATCAAGAATTATTCTATCTTGAAGCTAAAGAAGGAAATTTACATAACGACGAAAACTTCAAAGCTGAAATGAAGAAAATAGAAGAAAATATGTTAAAGCAATATGCTATAAATAAAATATTAACATCTATACAATTAAGTGAAGAAGAAGTATCTAATTTCTACGAAGCTAACAAAGAGAAATTTATCAAGCCTGAATCTGCATCTGCTAAACATATATTAGTTGATAATGAAGATAAAGCTACAGAATTATTAAATAAAATAAATAATAACGAAATAACATTTGAAGAAGCTGCTAGAGAACATTCTACTTGTCCTTCTAAAGATGCTGATGGAGATTTAGGTACTTTCCCAAGAGGTCAAATGGTTCCTGAATTTGAAGAAGCAGTATTCACTATGGATAAAGGTGAAGTTAGAGGTCCAGTTCAAACTCAATTTGGATTCCACTTAATAAAACTTGACGATAGAGTTGAAGGCGGACAATCTGAGTTAGATGAAGTTAAAGAAGAAATAGCTAAAAGCTTAATGTACCAAAAACAAAATGAAGTTTATTCTTCTAAAATAAATGATTTAAAAACTAAATTCGTAGACATAGTTAAATTTAATAACTAATATCTATAAAAATTAAGGGATAACTAAAATTTTTAATTTTAGTTATCCCTTTAATATTAAGACTTTATCTTTTTATAGCAATACTCAATTATATCTCTTCTCTTTATTATACCTATGAAAATATTTTGATCATCTATAACTGGAACAAAATTTTGATTCATAGACTTAGATATCAAATCTTCTATATTAGCATTTATAGATACAGGCTTATTATCCATTCTTCTTTTTATATCACATATACATACATCTTCTATGGCACTTAAATTAAGGTTTAAATCATTTTTTAAAGACCATAGCAAATCTCCCTCTGTAATAGTCCCTACATACTCCCCATTGCGATTTATAATAGGTATAGCAGAATATCTATGATACTCCATTTTCTCTAATGCCTGTCTCATTGTATAGTCATCATATATATATGCTACTTCACTTTTGGGTGTTATAAAAAATAGTATATTCAAATACTACACCTCCTAATAAGTAGTATAAATTTAAAAATATCTCTATATCATTTTACCATAGATTACTCAATATTAAAATAAATTACAATTCCTTTTAAGTTATATTTAACAATCAGAAATAGCTATCTATATTTATAGATAGCTATTTTTATATTAATTAATAGTGAACTTTTATTAAATGAAATTTTATAGACTTATCACTCCATCCTAAGTCCCAAGGTACTAAAAGCCTATCAGTGTTATGACATGTAACTAAAGGATACCCTCTAGAATCCACACCCGTTACAGTTGAAACATGAGTTATTCTTCCGCCTTTTTCATATGCTACAATATCACCAGGAGTCATATTATAAGCCAACTTATAAATCTCTTCAAATGAACCTTTACATATTAAAGATCCTCTACCACTATTTAATAAATAGTTTTTAAATCCTTGTGCATTAACCCAAGCTTTTGTTCCTTCATTGCTACTATAATTCCAAGTTCCATTTTTTTTAAATTTACCACTTTCATACATTATTTGAGATGCAAAATTTGCGCAATCTCCTCCATCAGGGTTAAAATCTTTATATTCTGGATTAAATTTCATTCCATGCTCTTCATCTGCCGCTGCTCCACAAAACTTATGTGCATAGTTTATAGCCTTAACTTGTTCATCAATTAAATTAGTTTCATTTTTCTCTTTCATCATTATATAATTTCTAATATCATCAGATTTTATATTATCTAAATGCAACGAATCTGCAAATGGATCAGTATACCATTCTTTAGTTATTATATATTCATTATCTATTATTCTCATATTGATATAATGATAAGTTCCTATCCTGAACATATTTTTAGTATTTAATTGATTTTCATAAGAATAATTATATTCAGTTGATACTGAACATATAATTCCATATAAATTTTCTTCTTTTTCTTTTACTTTTTTAACTTTAACTCTAGTCTTAATATCATTAAATTTAACACCTTGTTTATATGACCAATTTTCTAAATATTTCATTTTAGTTATTTCTTGTTCATATGCCCAAAGTCCAAATTTATGATCTATATCATATAATTTTTTTAAAACTTTATCATTTTTAGTTAATATAGCTTTATTTCTATGATCAAATAAATTCTCTAATAACAATTGAAATTTAACAATTTCGCTTTCTTCTTGTGTTTTTACTCCTACTCCCGCTTTCATAAAAGCACTAATCTTTTCTTCTTTCCTAAAACTCAAAATTATGGTACTAATTATGCAAATTCCTAAAAGCACTAATATTTTCCTTACTTTTTTATTGTTTGTTTTTCTTATGTTCAAAATTATGCCTCCTGTCAAATAATAGACTTAACCTTAAGAATATGGAGCATTTTAAAGCCTGTACAATATTTAATATAGTTTTTACATTTTTTTAGCCAAATATAATTAAATTTATGGTATAATTGTCTAACATTAAATCAAAGGAAAGAGGTGCTCAGTTGCTAACAAAAGTAAAACTGTCTAAAGTAAATAATGTTCTTACTAATAATATATATGCAAATATCTGTTTTTTAAGTGAGGAAAATTTTGGAGATATAACAACACTCTATAATGAAGTAAGTAATTCTATGGATAATAAAAATTGGTTAAAAAATAGAAATTATGATGCTTTGAAAAAAACCGTCGATAATGGTGGCTTCATAATAGGTTGTTATGTTGGTTTAGAGCTTATTGCTTGTGCACTTTGTGACGTACCTAATATAAACGATTTAGAAACCTTAGCTTCTTTAAATATTTCTGTAGAAGATTTCCAAAATACCTATATATCTGGATTTGTTATGGTCCATCCTATGTATAGAGGAAACTCTCTCCAACTTAAATTACTTGATTTAAGAATAGATATTGCTAAGTCTCAAGGAAAAAAATATATAGTAACAGTAGCTGCTGTTGATAACATACATAGCCTTAATAATATTGTCAGTAGAGGCTTCGAATTTAAAACCCAACAAGAAAATAATCATGGTATCTTGAGAAATATATTCATTAAAGATTTATTTCCAAATGATGCTAATGAAAATATAATAAATGAAGAAAATATAACATGTGTAATTTAAAAGAGACCTTTTTAAAGGTCTCTTTTTCCACGTTGTAGAGTTCTTATATGTCTTTATATTTCATAATATATAGTATTCCGGAAAACATAAATTTGATACAACTTTAATTTATAAGCTTAAGTCACACTTATACATTATTTTTATAATATAATTATAGGTTTTAAATTTATAGTATTTAAAGGGGGATTTATTATGAATATAAACGATAAAGCAAAAGAACTAGCTTTGTGTATTAAAAATAGTAATGAATTTAAAACAATGGATAAATCAAAAAAAGATCTTGATAAAAATATAGTTTTAAAAAAACAATTTGACGAATATATTAAAAGAAAAAATTTAATATATTCAAGATATAAAATCGAGGATGCATCAAAGAAAATAAGTCAGTTAAATAGAGATTATGATAAGTTTTTTAATCACCCACTAGTTTCTAACTATATGAAAGCTAATAGAAATTTCAACAATATGATGGAAAATCTATACAAACAAATAGAAAAAGAATTAACAAGATAAAAAGTTAATATAAATAATAAAAGAGGCTATTTAAATAGCCTCTTTTATTTTTCAAAGTGTTGATAATCTTTTAACGTATCCCAGTCTCCTCCCCATGTCCAACCTCGTTTTGCAAAGGCTTCATAACATGCATCCCCTTTAATTATCATGCCTTTTGTATTAACTTCTCTATCTATATATTTCTCGCCTTCTTCTGGACTCACAATATTTTTTTTAACCATAGGATTTATAAGAGGGTTAATATCTATAGCCATTCCCTTAGAATGATTTGAAAGTACCTTAGACCCAGATATCTCCCTATAACAAAATGCAGAAGTATTATTATCCTTCATAGATAAATCATCTTGGGCATCATACTCATCAATTAACTTAATTTTATCTATAGGATATTTCTTTTCATATAATTCTTTAAATATATCCAAAACTTCTTTAGCCACATCTTTATTAACTATCATCTCTCCTAAATGAGTTTTATCATCAAATCCATAATGTGTAATTTTCAAATAAGACAATGTAGATATATCTACCTCATTTTTATTTGGAATAGACTTTCCAATCATTTTATTATATATATCATCAGGTATAATTGATTGAGTAAAAATAGGCTTAAACTCTTCTTGCTTATTTTTAAAATTAATATCCTCTTTCATTTTTTCACTTTTAATTTTTTCTTTTTCACATCCAATAATAAATATAAAAAAACAACAAATAATTATAATAAATAGAGGTTTTTTAATTTTTTTCATATATATTTTTTCACATCCCTTAAATATTTTAAATATACTAAAGTATATCACGATTATACTCTTTTTTATATTTTATAATAAATAAATCAAAGCTCATAGTCTAAACTATGAGCTTTGATTTATTTATTATTTAATCTTCCATATTACCCATCATATTTTTCATCATATTTTGCATATACATATAATAATTCATCCACATATCTTGCATTTCTTCCATTCCCATTTGATCGATATTCATATATGGTTCATCCATAGACGGATACTGAATTGCAAAATCTCCCATATATTGCATTGGTTCCATATTATATATAGGATTTATATATAGACCAGTCTCTTCTTCTTTTATTAACATCATATCATCTAAATCGCAATATTCATCTTTATCGTAATAATATTCATTCATATCATAATACTCATACCCACATTTTTGCTTAGTTTCTTTCTTCGGTTTTTCTTTATGTGTTGGGCATACATATTTTACTTCACAATTGCAACTTGGTTTTATTTTCTTTTCGCATTTAGAATGCTTATTATGATTACATTTGTCATTACAAGGTTCATCTAGTCCTAAATCTACATAACAAGATTTCTTCATAGGCTTACAATCGTCCATTTCATAGCATCCTTTTATTTTATCTTGGCATTTTTTCATCATACTTTCACATTTTTTAGATTTATCTTCATATTCTTTTATTTTCTCACCTGCTACTTTGTAACAATTCATAGCTTTTTCATCACACTGCATAGCTTGAGAGTATAAACATTTCGCTTGTTCATTTTCACTTTGAGCTTTTGTATATAGACATTTAGCTTTTTCACAATATTTCTCAGCTTCATCTCCTGCACTTTCTGCTTCTTTATATAAACACTTAGCTTTAGCACAAAGTTCTTCTGATTTACATAAAAGCTGATTTGCTTGCTTTCTCAATTTTTCAGCTTCATATTCATTATCTATAGACTCTTTAGCTAATTTTTTAGCTTTATCTTCTAAAGCCTTAGCCTTTTTATCAAATTCCTTAGCTTCTTCATATGAATCAACCGCTAAACATTCACAATCCAAAGCTTTTTTGAAAAGTTTTTCTGCTTCTTGAGCTAATTTTACACATGTATCATCGAATTTTATTTCACAATCATTACATGGTCCTGGAGGGCAGCAAACTGGCTTTATTTCTTTAATTGGTTCCATTTTTTTATAAACTACCTTTTTACACGGTTCACAATAAACTTCTTTTTTAGCATGACATCCTGCATTTACAGAACAACTATTATTGCATTTTTTCTTTTTTCTCATAGTACTCATAGCTAGTCAAAACCCCTTTGTTGTATTTTATTTTAACTAAGCAATTTTATATGCTTAATAATAATTATATGAAAGTAGCTTTTTCTGGTTACTATTAATCGCTAAAATTTATACATAAATTACCTTTAAATTTATTTTTTTCTTACTATAAAATATAAATTATTACATAAGCTATTATTGAAATATCAAAACACTAAATTATAGTTGATTGGAGTGATTTAATTGAATAATGAAAAAATGAATAATCAGATTGATGATTATACAAAAAAAGGACAAGAATATATAGGTAAAGCAGAGGATAAAGCTACTGAACTTTTATCAAAAGCTAATAATACAGCTCATGATGTAGTTAATAAAGGTAGCGATTTAACACAAGATATGGAAGATATGCTAAAAAAAAAGATTATATAAACGTAGACACTAATAACGATTCTTGCTTAGGTACAAGTTATGAGTGTTTTGATGAATCTAAAACTACAGTTGACTATGTAAAGGATTATGCTAAAAATCATCCTGTTATAGCTACTACAGCAATATCTGCTACTGTTTTAACAGGCATAAGCTTAGTAAGTCCTAAAACTAGAAAAATAACTGTACCTGTTGCTAAATATGCAATTAAACAACAAGCAAAATTCACATTAGGTGTAGGTATGTTAGCTATGGCCACTTACTTAACTAACAATAATAATAATGATAATATTAACTATTAACAAAAAAGAGCTATTTAAATAATAGCTCTTTTTTATGTTTATTTTTTGATTAAATTTATTTCATCTGAATTTATATTTACATTATATTTTGCTTCATTCTCTTTAGCTTCTCTGAAACTTCCCTCAAATTTTTTCATAGAAGTATTATTTTCGTTATATCCTTGATTATCATAACCATTATTTTCATCATAATATATGCCATTTAATGTATTCAAATTAAAATTAATATTATAATAATCTGTAGGTAAATCTATATAAACATTTCCAGATTTATTATCTATATTTAAATTTTTAGCAATAGGCATATTTGATTGTATATGTATAGTTGGAGAGCATCTATCGGCAATTATATTACATGTCTCCGGTATAAAACTCCCTACATTATCTATAAACATATCATCTGGCATAGATTCTATATAAATATCACTTTGTGTGCTTATATCTACAGTCTTTATACCTAGAAGTTCACTTGCTTTTAAATCTAAGTTTCCAGTTGAACTTATTTTTAAACTATCTAATTGTTTAACCTCTTTAGGTAGTGAGATTTGCCCATGTCTAGTCGCAAAAACCACTTGATTAAGTAATATATCCTTATCATCTATTTCTAAACTTCCGCCATTTGTATTAGCTTGTATATCTACATTATTAGGTACATATATTATTATTTTATTAGGTCCCATTTTCATTAGATTTAATATTGCATCCCCAAATCCTTGAACTTCTACATTTATATGCTGCACTTCATTATTTTCTTTAATAGTAAATGTTTTATCCTTGTTCTCTACAGTCAAAGTCTTATTATTAAAATTTCCTAATTGTACTATTTTCAATTTATCAGAGTCACTTTTTCTTATTTCCACACTCAAATTTCTAGTTTCTATATTCAACTTGTTTATGTCTAATTTTTTTTCATATACTTGCACTTCTTCATTTGCTTTTTTTATAGATTCATTTACATAGTTAGTGGCAAACGGAACTGCTGCTATTGATGATGATATAGTTCCTATAATACCTATAGCAATTAATACAACTGCAAAAATCGTTACTCTTTTATTCATCTATACCATCTCCTTTGTCACTCATTTTTCTTTCTTTTGCTACTATATATTTTTTCTTGTTTCTTAACCAATTTATATAATTTTTATATATATTTTTACCTAATTTTAAAATAAACATATAGACTTGAATTCCTAATATATCAAACCCCACGATTCCTATACTTGAAAATATTATCAATGATGATATTGAATTATCTAATCCAAATAGTGGCCCTGATGTTCCTAACAAAGCCATAAAAGCTATATTTAAAGCAAATATAGTCACTCCAGCCGATGCCATCATTATTATAAATAAAATCCACATAACCATTAGTATACACGTTAAACCACTCAAAAGAACTTTTATAAACTTAGTTGATAGTCCTTCTTCTTCATTTCTCAAATTTGGAGTTAACTTGTTATTTATAATTTCTTTTGATTTATTGTAGTTGTCTTTCATTTTCAATTTTATTTTATTTAAATTATCATAAATCTTATCAAACTTTTTATTACTATCATTAGTTTTACTTTCCTTCATTTCTCCTACTAAATCTCTAACTATTGATTTGGGAGATCCTAAGGATTCTATAATTTGTATATCACTTTTTCCTTCTATCTCACCATCTATAAAATATTCTTCATAATCTCTCAATATATCATTAACTTCATCATTTGAAAAATTGCTAGACAAATAATCTTTTAATATCTCTAAAAATTCTCTTTTATTCAACATTAATTCCTCCTTAATCTAAATTTATAAGATAATCAACTGCATTTGTAAAATTTTTCCATTCATTTATAAGATTAATTAAGTTCTCTCTTCCAAGTTGAGTTATCTTATAATATTTTCTTGCAGGACCTTCATTTGATTCTAGTATATATGTCTCAAAATACTCATCTTTAGTTAGTCTTCTTAATAAAGGATATATAGTTCCTTCATTAACCTCTATGACTTTAGAAATATTTTGTACTATCTCATAACCATACATATCTTTCTTAGCTATAAGCGCTAGTACACAGATCTCTAAAACACCTTTTTTGAATTGTGTATTCATCCACGCCATCCTTTCTAATTAATAATTAAACTACTATGTTTTATACAGTACCTTGTTTTATCGTCGTCATATTTATATTTTAACATAGTACTGTGTGTTGCACAATACTATGTTAAATTTTTTATCTTTTTTATTTAAATAAAAAAGATGCACTTTATGATTTCATAAAGTGCATCTTTTAATTTTTAATATTCTTATTTTAAATATTCCATTACTAATTTAATTGTTTCTACTATAGATTGAATATTAGTTCTTTCATATCCATGAGATGCGAATATCCCAGCTCCTATTAAAGCTGTTTTAACATCATATCCAGCTTTTAGCATTGCTCCCGCATCTGATCCATAGTTAGGATAAGTATCAACTTTATATCCTATATTATTGTTTTTAGCTAAGTTTATAAGTCTTGTTGTTAACTCATAATCATATGGCCCACCTGAATCTTTTGCGCATATACATACATCATACTCAGTTGAATTTTGACCTTCTCCTGGACATCCCATATCTATAGCTATAAATTCCTTAGTATTTTCAGGAACAGAAGCTGATGATCCATGTCCAACTTCCTCATAATTACTAAAGAAGAAGTTTACAGTATTTTTAGGCTTTATTCCAACAATTTTTAAATAATCTATTATATATAAAGCTGCAGCTACTGAAGCTTTATCATCTAAATGTCTCGATTTTATAAATCCAGAATCAGTCATCTTAACTCTTGGATCAAATGATATAAAATCTCCAACTTCTATTCCAAGTTCTTGAGTATCTTCTTTTGAACATACCTCTTCATCTATAACTACTTCATAGTTTGCTGGAACTCTAGGTAATTCTCTACAATCTGAGTGTATATGTACAGATGGTTTTATAGTTTGTATTGTACCGTCATAAACCTTTCCATCTCTTGTATGTATTTTGCAACACTCCCCTTCAACAGAAGTCATCATATATCCACCAACTTGAGTTAAAGCTAACCTTCCATTTGATTTAATTTCTTTTACCATAGCTCCTAATGTATCAACATGGCAAGATAAAGTCTTTTGATAGTTATCATCTTCACCTTTTATAGTTGCAACTACAGCACCTTTATTTGTAACTTTGTAATCTACATCAAGCTTTTTCAATACATCTGTTATATACTCCATTATATTTTGAGTATATCCAGATGGACTTGGTATGTTTAACACGTCATTTAAATATTTTTTTACTAAATCTGCTTTATATTCCATAATATAAACCTCCCTTTATTTATAAATAACTTATAAGTAAATAATAAACTAAAGATATTATTATTAGAGTTATCAATACTTTCTCTAATCCAATTATTATAAGCTCCCTCTTCTTTAATGGTATGTCTGTGCTATCTATATATAATACATTCGTAGTTATAGATATCGTTTGCACAATGTACATTATAAAAACTATAAGAATAGATATATTTGCTATATCATTATTTATAAATTCTATATATCTACTACCATTAAATAATCCTACACATACAAACTCACTTATTTGTGCTGTTTCAGGTAAGTTTAGTGCTTCTATAAATGGATATATAATTTGGCTAATAGTATTTACTAACCCTGTATTGTTTATTAAAAACTCTCCTACAAATATAATTATAACTAAATTTGGTAATATTGTCATAATTATATTAAAGGATTCTTTAAAATTTTCTATCATACGATAAATTAACTTTTTATTTTCTTTATTAGCTAAATATTGTCTTATAG
>NZ_JBOFKN010000034.1:0-1902 GCF_051657365.1 Paraclostridium sp. | reverse complement strand
CATCTGAAAGTAACATCTCCTCAACTCCACTTTTAGTATCCACTTGTGAGATATTCGATTTTAGCTTTTCAAAAGGCACATCTATAGCTGTTGTTCCTGGGAAATGCTTCCAGTCCCATCCCTCTTGCACATATCCACTTTCTTTTAATGACCCCTCTAAAATTTGAACTGCTCCATAACTCATATATCTTCCATATAAATTATTTTTTATATATGTTTCATTTCCAACTAAGTATCTACTGTACCCCTTAGCTCCAACTAACCATTCTCCTCTTCTATGAAGTTGAATAGACCCCATATTTAAAGTCCAAGAACCTATAGGTGCTACTTCTTCCTTAAATCCCATACTTTTTAACTTTTCAGTTTTTCTTTTATCATTACTCAATCTTATATAAGCTTCTGCTAAATCTTTATCTACACCATTTTCTCCACTTAAAGCCATCAATCTAAAACTTTCTACATCTATTTTTGACTTATCATGTGGATGTCTTCCTGTTAAAGATAAAAGATAGTTATATTTATTTGAATATAATCTTGTTGTTAAAACTGCTTTTTTTACAATATTATATTCCTCTCCTTTTATACTATATGGTGTTTTATGTAAATAATATACTATTGGTACTAATCCTTGAAAAGCTCCCCTTGCATATCCAGGATAATTTTGCATATGGTGGAAAACTGTCCCATCATATTTAAATCCTCCTAAAACTCCTGGAGAATATTTTATAGACTTTGCAAGATAGTTTTGAAGTTGGTATAACTCTTTGGCTTCTTTAGCTTCATTTTCATTTAAAAGTATAGCTGCTAACATTCCTGGAAGCATTGTATTTAAAACATCGATATTTACACTTTTAAAATCTTCTTTAGGTGTATATATCATTCCCATAGCACTATACCAAGTTACCATATCTTTAGCTTTATTTACTGTTCCAAATTTTGTTAATGGTTCTTTCATCAAAAATATAGCTTCATAGATCTCTCTCATTTGATATCCAAGGTGATGAACTGTTCCTTGGGCGCTTCCCTTTGTCCATCCCTGATCGTACATATACTCTAAACTTTCATTGAAAAGCTTAGCAATTCTCTCTTTCTCTTGAGCATTAGTTGTGGAATTATACATATATGCTAAATCTCTTAAATATGCTCCAAATTCTTTTGTTGCTATATATTTTATTCTATTTTTTTCTTCTGGTTTTAAATCCTCATATATTACTAATCTTTGAATAAATTCTAAATTTATTTTTTTATATTTAGAAAACTCTTCCTCTTTATTTTGTATTTTTTCTGGTGTCACTTTAACTTTTTTTAGAAGTTTTTCTCTATATCTTTTTTCAATTTTTTTAATTCCTATTTTTTCATCCTTAGCTAATTCTTTTTGTATAACCTTTTTATCTATTTGGTTATAATTTTTATATAGTGCCATCCAGTGAGCATTAGTTGCTGTATCTGCCTCTAAATTAATAAAATCTACCTGTTCATCTCTTGCATTATGTCTTGGATCTATTAATACTGATGGTATAATTTGATCTATTAATATCTCTCCACTTTCATTAGGTGCTACAAAAGTTATTTCATCCATTTCTTCAACTGGGGTTCCTTTCATATCTCTGTCGTATTGAACCCACATAGTTCTCCAACCTTTAAAATTCATCTTTATTGGAAACCAACATTTTACTACACCATCTTTCTTAAACTGTACCAACATCTCTCCATCAATAGGTTTCTCATTATATATCCACATGCTATAGCTACTTCTTGCTTTCTCTTGCTGTCCTTTTTTAAAAACTGTATATCCTGTATCTCCTAAAATACTTAAAGAATCATTTTTTTTAAACTTCCATTTTAAAGAACTCTCTCCATCTTTATATTTTTCTTTAGATATAGATACTGATTCTTTTTTAC
>NZ_JBOFKN010000033.1:0-109832 GCF_051657365.1 Paraclostridium sp. | reverse complement strand
CTTCAAGATAAGATTTCCCACCGTAAGGGTAAGACCCCACGAAGACTACGTGGTTGATAGGTCGAAGGTGTAAGTGCAGCAATGTATGTAGCTTATCGATACTAATAGGTCGAGGACTTGACCAAGATTATTTAATCTGATAAATGATATGCAGTTTTTAGAGTATTAACTCTAATCTAGTTATTATAGCAAAGAGGATACACCTGTTCCCATTCCGAACACAGAAGTTAAGCTCTTTAGCGCCGATGGTACTTGGTGGGAAGCTGCCTGGGAGAGTAGGACGTAGCTAGGTGATAAGGCCCATTGGTCAAGCGGTCAAGACACCGCCCTTTCACGGCGGTAACAGGGGTTCGATTCCCCTATGGGTCACCAGCATTTGGGATTATAGCTCAGCTGGGAGAGCACCTGCCTTACAAGCAGGGGGTCACAGGTTCGAGCCCTGTTAATCCCACCAAATAATGCGGCCTGGTAGTTCAGTTGGTTAGAATGCCAGCCTGTCACGCTGGAGGTCGAGGGTTCGAGTCCCTTCCAGGTCGCCAATTTAATATGCGGGAATAGTTCAGTGGTAGAGCGCAACCTTGCCAAGGTTGAAGTCGCGAGTTCGAATCTCGTTTCCCGCTCCACTATTATCGTGGGTGCATAGCTCAGCTGGATAGAGCAACGCCCTTCTAAGGCGTGTGTCCGGGGTTCGAATCCCTGTGCGCTCACCAATTATTTAAAAGAGTTTCACATTAGTGAAGCTCTTTTTTTTATATTATAAAACTATTTTATATATAAATTGAATATAGCTGGATTAATATAGTATAATACATATTGTAAATACTTTGAGTATTATAAACAGGAGGACGAAACTGTGTTTAATATAGATTCTTTTTGGCAAGGTTTTATTAGTTTAGCTAGAAATATAAGTATAGCAGATATGGTAGATATAGCCATAGTTACATATATCTTTTATAAAATATATACTTTTATAAAAGATACAAGAGCAGAACAGGTTTTAAAAGGAATGCTATTTCTATTAGTAGCAACGAAAGTTAGTGAAATATTTAATTTACATACCTTGTATTGGATGTTAGAAAATACTTTAACAGTAGGTTTACTTGCTGTACTTATAATTTTCCAGCCAGAGCTTAGATCAGGACTTGAATATATAGGGAGAACCAAATTTACTTTTTTAGGTAAGAATAGTTATAATTTATCTGAAGATATGCTAAATAAAGATATAGAAGAAATTGTTGAGTGTTTATATTCTTTATCTAGACAAAAAATAGGGGCTCTTATAATAATGGAAAGAGATACTAAGATAGGAGAAGTTATAAATACAGGAACTATAATTGATGGAGATATATCAAGACAGCTTTTAATAAATATATTTATTCCAAATACTCCTTTACATGATGGAGCAGTAGTAATAAGGGATGGAAAAGTTAAAGCTGCAGCATGTTTTTTACCTCTTACAGAGAGTAAGGATTTAAGTAAAGATTTAGGGACAAGACATAGAGCTGCTATTGGTGTAAGTGAGATTTCAGATTGCTTATCTTTAATAGTATCTGAAGAAACTGGAGGAGTATCTATTGCTAAATCAGGAAAATTATATAGAAATATGACAAAAGAAAGATTAACTAATATATTACGTAGTAACTTAAAATCTAGTAATCAAAATCAAGAAAAAGGTTTTTTCAAAGGTGGTATATTTAGATGATAAATAAATTAAAAAATAATACTAAAATCAAGATGATATCTTTACTGAGTGCATTAGTTTTATGGTTATATGTAATGACAGTAGAAGATCCTGTAGAAACTAGAAATTTTGGGGATATCCCGATAACTATAACGAATATGAGTATGTTAGAAGATAGAGGATTAGCTATATATCCTAAAGAAGAGTTATTTGCAGATATATCAATTAAAGGTAATTTATCTAGTCTTAGACCTATAAACAAAGATAATATATATATATATGGACGATTGGATGATCCAAAAGAAGGTAAAAATGCGATTTATCTGCAAGCTAATTTACCAGAGCGTGTTAATAAATATGATATAAAGCCTAGTGTCATAACTGTTGACCTAGAAAAAGTAGTTACTGAAAAAAGAAGTATAGAGGTTGAGGTAGAAGGTAAATCAAAAACAAATATAGATAATATACAAAAAAATAAGGAAACAGTAAATATTAGAGGACCTAGAAGTGTGGTAAATAAAGTAACGTCTGTAAAGGCTATACTAGATGTTTCAGAAAAAGAAAAAGATTTTTCTACTAAACTTAAATTAGTACCTGTAGATAAACTTGGAAATGAAGTAACAGGAGTTAAGTTGGATGAAGATTTTATAGTAGCCAATGTGAAGTTTCTACAACAAAAGGTTGTACCTGTAAATTTAAAATTAGAGGGCAATACAGGTGTTGAAGAGAATTTAAAAAATTATAAAATATCTCCCAATGAAGTAAGCATAGAAGGAAAGAAAGAAGAGTTAGATTCAATTCAAAGTATAAATACTCAACCTATAAAGGTAGAGGACTTAAAAAGTACAGGAAGCATTGAAGTTAAGTTAGATATACCTAAAGGAATAAAAGTTAATGATAATATTTCAATTGTGAAGGTAAACTTGGATAAAAATATAACAAATGAATTTTTAGTACCAAAATCAGAGATAAACATTATAACAAAAGAAAATGATAAGGATAAAGACATAGATTTTAGTAAAGTTCCTGAAAATATAAAAGTTAGTGTTATACATTCAGGTGAAACTCCTGATATAAGTAAGTCTGACATAGAACTTTATATAGATATGAATGATAATTCTCAGGGTGAAGGTAAATACATTATAAAATGTAAAAGTAAATATGATTTTAAAGAAATAAAGATAGAACCTGAAATAGTAGATATATAAAGCAATATAACAAGATGCAACAAAAATTACTAAGTTAAATAAATAATTTTTGTTGCATCTTTTTTATTTTAGATATATGATAAAACTGTGAAGGAAAACAATTTCATGTATACATTATATATAAAATGAGGTGATGTATTGAGAAGTTTTAATGATGTAATTAAGTACGCTAAGCAAAGAGGTCCTAAAACTATATCAGTAGCATGCTCGCAAGATAAAGAAGTTTTAATAGCTGTTGATATGGCAAGGAAAGAAGGAATAGCTAATGCTATATTAGTTGGGGATATTGAAAAAACAAAATATATAGCAAGTGAATTAAATATAGATTTAGACAGTTATGAGTTGGTAGATGAAAAAGATTTAGCTCAAGCGTCTTTAAAAGCAGTTAGTTTAGTATCTGAAGGTAAAGCAGATATGGTAATGAAAGGTTTAGTAGATACATCAATAATATTAAAGTCAGTTTTAGACAAAGAAGTGGGTTTAAGAACTGGAAACATACTAAGTCATGTTGCTGTATTTGATGTAAAGGGATATGATAGATTGTTCTTTATAACTGATGCGGCTATGAATTTAGCTCCAGACCTTAAAGGTAAAAAGCAAATAATAGAAAATGCGTGTGTAGTAGCGCATGCATTAGATATAAAAGAACCTAAAGTTGCTGTTATTTGTGCAAAAGAAAAAGTAAATCCTAAAATGCAAGATACAGTAGATGCTAAGGATTTAGAAGATATGTGTAAAAATGGGGAAATAAAAGGATGTTTAGTAGGAGGTCCTTTTGCTTTAGATAATGCGGTATCAGAGGCCGCTGCAAAACATAAAGGTATGGATCATCCAATAGCAGGAAAAGCAGATATATTATTAGCACCAGATATAGAAGCTGGAAATATATTATATAAATCATTAGTATTTTTCGCTGAAAGTAAAAATGCTGGGGTTATAGTTGGAGCTAAAGCTCCTATAATATTGACATCTAGAGCTGACAGTGAAGAAACTAAGTTAAATTCTATAGCATTGGGAGTTTTAATGGCAGCAAAAGTTAAATAGAAAATATACAGGGGGCTTAATATGGATAAGGTATTTAAAATATTAACGATAAATCCGGGATCAACGTCAACTAAAATAGCTGTTTTTGATAATGAAGAATTATTATTTGAGAAAACACTAAGACACACTTCAGAAGAAATAGGAAAATACGAAAAAATATCAGATCAATTTGAATTCAGAAAAAAAGTAATAGAAGATGCTGTAGTAGAAGGTGGTATAAAAGTATCAGACTTAGATGCTGTAGTAGGTAGAGGCGGGCTTTTAAAGCCAATAACAGGTGGAACATATAGTGTAGATAATGAAATGATTGAAGATTTAAAGGTTGGAGTATTAGGAGAACATGCATCTAATTTAGGTGGATTAATAGCAAAAGAGATAGGTGATAGTGTAGGGATACCTTCTTACATAGTAGATCCTGTTGTAGTCGATGAATTAAATGATGTAGCTAGAATATCAGGAATACCTGAAATAGATAGAAAAAGTATATTCCATGCGTTAAATCAAAAAGCTACAGCTAGAAGAGCCGCTAAAGATTTAAACAAAAAATATGAGGACTGTAATTTTATAGTAGCTCATATGGGTGGGGGAATATCAGTAGGAGCTCATTTAAAGGGTTCTGTAATTGATGTTGCTAATGCTCTAGATGGAGAAGGACCATTCTCACCTGAGAGAAGTGGAGGACTTCCTGTTGGAGATTTAGTAAAAATGTGTTTCAGTGGAGAATATTCTCATGACGATATAAAGAAAAGAATAAAAGGTAATGGTGGACTAGTAGCATATTTAAATACTAATGATGGTAGAGAAGTTGAGGCTATGATAGAAGAAGGCAATGAAAAAGCTAAGTTAGTATATGAAGCTATGGCTTATCAAGTTGCTAAGGAAATAGGAGCTTGTTCAGCGGTTTTACATGGAGAAGTAGATGCAATTTTACTAACTGGGGGTATAGCATATTCTAAAATGTTTACAAGTATGATAATAGATAAAGTTAAATTTGTAGCTGAGGCAAAGGTTTACCCAGGTGAAGATGAAATGATAGCTTTAGCTCAAGGTGGACTTAGAGTTTTAAATAAAGAAGAAAATGCCAAGGTTTATGGAAGAGAGCTAGCTATAGCTAATACATTATAAAAAGGTGATTATATGATAATAAATGACAAGAGGATTAGAATCATTACAGGTCACTATGGTAGTGGGAAAAGTGAGTTTTCCATGAATTATGTAACAAAACTTAAAGACCTTGTTGATACTAAAGTTGCTATATCTGATCTTGATGTGGTAAACGTTTACTTTAGAACGAGGGAAAAAAGAGATTTTCTACAATCAAAAGGTATATTACCGATAGATAGCTCAATTCAAGCGACAACATTAGATTTACCAGCTGTATCTGCACAAGTTACGGGACCTATAAGTGATAAGTCATATAACTATGTAGTGGATGTAGGTGGAGATGATGTAGGTGCTAGAGTTTTAGGAAGATTTAGTCACTTAATAGAAAAAGGTGACTACGATATGTTTTGTGTAGTTAATGCAAATAGAGAAAAGACCCAAACTGCACAAGAAGTTATAGAACATATTAGATCTATAGAAAAAACATCTAATCTTAAAATAACAGGGCTTATAAATAATACACATTTAGTTAGAGAAACTACAATAGATGACATTATTAAAGGACAAGCAGTGGTAAAAGAAGTTTCAAAATTAACGAACATACCTATAAGATATGTTACGTGCTTAGAAAGCTTGATACCTCAACTTCCAAATAATATAGAGGGTGAAGTATTCCCAATAAATCTATATATGAGAGAAATTTGGATGTAAATAAGAGGTTTATAATATACACATTTCAAGGGAGGCTAAATTAATATGGCTAAGGGAAAAGTAACTTTTGACCAAGACTTTTGTAAAGGGTGTGCACTTTGTGTTGATGCATGTCCAGTTAAAATTGTAGAAATAGACAAGTCTACAATAAACAAAAAAGGATACAATCCAGCTACTGTTTTAGAAGTAGATAAATGTATAGGATGCGCAAATTGTGCAACTATGTGTCCAGATGCAGTTATAACAGTAGAGAGAGACTAAATATAAACTATAAGGGGGAATTAAAATGGCTAAGATACTTATGAAGGGTAATGAAGCAATAGGAAAAGCCGCTATGGAAGCTGGTTGTAAGTATTTCTTTGGTTATCCAATAACACCACAAAACGAGTTACCAGAATATATGTCTAAAGAACTACCAAAGAACGAAGGAGTATTTGTTCAAGCAGAATCAGAAGTATCTGCTATAAATATGGTTTATGGAGCTGCTGGTGCAGGGGCTAGAGTTATGACTTCATCTTCTTCTCCTGGAATAGCATTAAAGCAAGAAGGAATAACTTATATAGCAGGAGCAGAACTTCCATGTGTTATAGTTAACATAATGAGAGGTGGACCAGGTCTTGGAGGTATACAGCCATCTCAAGCTGATTATTTTATGTCAACAAGAGGTGGAGGTAATGGAGATTATAGAACTCCAGTATATGCTCCAGCAACTGTACAAGAAGCAGTTGACATGGTTATGGAAGCTTTCGAAGTTGCTGATTACTATAGAACGCCAGTTATGGTAGTTGGAGACGGTATGATAGGTCAAATGATGGAACCTGTGCAATTTAATGAGCCTAAAAAGAGAGATTTAGAATCTAAAACTTGGGCTAGTGTTGGAACTAAGATGGAAAGAAAGCCAAATATAATAAATTCTTTATATCTAGACCCACAAGCATTAGAAGATCATTGTATAAGATTAGAAGCTAAATATAAAGAAATAGAAAAAAATGAAACTGCATGTGAAATGTATAAAACAGAAGATGCTGAAATAGTATTCGTTGCATACGGAACTACTTCAAGAATCGTTAAAAATACAATAGAAGAATTAAGAAAAGAAGGTATAAAGGCAGGACTTATAAGACCTAAGACTTTATGGCCATTCCCATTTGAAGCATTTAATCAAATACCAGAAGCTAAGAACTTATTAACTGTAGAAATGAGTATGGGTCAAATGGTAGAAGATGTTAGATTAGCAGTAGAAGGTAGATTACCAGTTCACTTCTATGGAAGAACAGGTGGTATGATACCATCACCAGCAGAAATAGCTGATAAAGCTAGACAAGTTGTAGAAGAGTCTCAAGAAGTAGCTATGGGAGGTGCTAGATAATGGCAGTTGTATTCAAAAAAACAGAAGGATTAACAGATAAACAAACTCATTACTGTCCAGGATGTACACACGGAATAATACATAGAATAGTTGCAGAAGTATTAGATGAATTAGGTGTATTAGGAGATACTATAGGAGTTGCTCCTGTTGGATGTTCAGTTTTAGCATACGATTACTTTAATTGTGATATGCAAGAGGCATCTCATGGTAGAGCTCCAGCAGTTGCTACAGGAATAAAGAGAGTTCATCCTGATAAGGTAGTATTTACATATCAAGGAGATGGAGATTTAGCATCTATAGGAACTGCTGAAATAGTTCATGCAGCTGCAAGAGGAGAAAGATTTACAACTATATTTGTAAATAATGCTATTTATGGAATGACTGGGGGACAAATGGCTCCAACTACATTACCAGGACAAAAAGCTACGACAGCTCAAAATGGAAGAGATGTCAATTTACAAGGATCTCCAATAAAAATGGCAGAAATGTTAGGAACATTAGATAGAGCTGTGTTTGTAGAAAGAGTTTCTGTTGATACTCCAGCAAATGTAAGAAAAGCTAAGAAAGCTATAAAGAAAGCATTTGAGGTACAATTAGCAGGTCTTGGATTTGGTATAGTAGAGGTATTATCTACTTGTCCTACAAACTGGGGATTAACAGCTCAAAATTCATTACAATGGTTAAGAGATAATATGATTCCATATTATCCAATAGGAAACATTAAAGATGTTAAAGTTGAGGAGGCGAAGTAATATGACTACAGAAAGAGTGATATGTGCAGGATTTGGTGGTCAAGGTGTTATGTCTATGGGGCAATTACTTACTTATGCAGGAATGCTTGAAGAAAAGGAAGTTTCATGGCTGCCATCATATGGGCCAGAAATGCGTGGAGGAACAGCTAACTGTTCAGTGACAATTTCTGATATACCAGTAGGGTCTCCAGTTATAACTGATGATGCGACTTGTGCAATAGTAATGAATCTACCTTCACTTGATAAATTTGAAAAAGATGTTGTTGCTGGTGGTAAAATATTAGTAAACAGTTCATTAATAAAGAAAAAAGTAGAAAGAACAGATGTTGAAACTTATTACATACAAGCTAATGAAATAGCTTCAGGACTTGGGAACCCAAGAGTTGCTAATATGATAATGTTAGGAGCATACCTAGAATTAAATAAGTGTGTGGAAGTGGATTCAGTATTAGAAGCTTTCAAAAAAGTTTTCGGACCAAGTAAAGAAAAATTTGTTCCATTAAATAAAGAAGCATTAATGAAAGGCGCTGAAGCTGTAAAATCTCAAGAAGCGCTTGCATAATTACGATTTGTCAAAAAAATATAATTGATGACATAAAAAAGACAATAGTGTAAATACTATTGTCTTTTTTTGTTAAACATATTACAATATCAATTATGAACTAAAGACCTTAATGGGACATAATATAAAGATGTATTATATTTTTTATTAAGTCTTTATTGTTGGAAGGAGTTTTTTTAAAAATGAGAAAATATTTTGGAACTGACGGGGTAAGAGGAATAGCTAATACAGAACTTAACTGTGACCTTGCATATAAATTAGGTAGAGCAGGTGGTTATGTTTTAACTAAAGGAAAAGAAAAAGTTAAGGTTGTAGTTGGAAAAGATACTAGAGTATCTGGAGATATGCTAGAATCTGCTCTTATAGCTGGACTTATGTCGGTTGGATGCGATATAATAACAGTTGGAGTTATACCAACTCCAGGAGTGGCTTATTTAACTAAGCACTATAATGCTGACTGTGGAGTGGTTATATCAGCATCACATAACCCTGTTGAATACAATGGGATAAAATTCTTTAATGAAAATGGATATAAATTAGACGATTCTATAGAATTAGAAATAGAAGAGTATATAGATAATATAGATAAAGTAGATGTTCATCCAACTGGAAGTGGAGTTGGGAAAAAATTACACAAGCATGATGCGGTTAGAGACTATGTTGATTACTTAAAAACTATATCAAATGCAGATTTTAATGGATTAAAGGTAGTTCTAGATTGTGCAAATGGAGCAGCTTATAAAGTTGCGCCGATGGTATTTGAAGAATTAGGAGCTAATGTTATAGCTATAAACAATACTCCTGATGGAGATAATATAAATGACAAGTGTGGATCAACTCATCCAGAAAGTTTACAAGAAGCAGTAGTTAAGCATAATGCAGATTTAGGTCTTGCATATGATGGAGATGCGGATAGACTAATTGCTGTAGATGAAAAAGGTGAGATAGTTGATGGTGACCATATAATGATACTTGGAGCTATCTACTTAAAGAAACATAATAAATTAGCAAAAGATACTTTGGTTGTTACAGTTATGAGTAATATAGGATTAATTATAGCGGCTAAAGAAAATAATATAAAACTAGCTACTACTGGTGTAGGAGATAGATATGTTTTAGAAGAAATGAAAAATAGTGGATATAACTTAGGAGGAGAGCAATCAGGACACATGATATTCCTAGATTATAATACTACAGGTGATGGAGTTTTAAGTTCTTTAGTACTTGCTCAAATAATTAAAGAAGAGGGAAAAACTTTATCAAATCTTGCATCTGTTATGACGGCGTATCCGCAAGTATTAGTTAATGCAAGAATAAAAAATGAAAATAAAAATAAATATATGGAAGTACCAGAGATAAAAGCTGAAATAGAGAGAATTGAAAAAATAATGGACGGTTCAGGTAGAGTACTAATAAGACCATCGGGAACAGAACCATTAGTAAGAGTTATGTTAGAAGGTAAAGATGAAGGTCAATTAAAAGAATTAGCTACAAACTTAGCTAATTTAATACACGAGAAATTATCGTAATTTGAAGAGTAAATACTGAGATATAAAATTTCAGTGTTTACTTTACAAGCGCCAGAACTTAGGAGTATAACTCTAAGTTGACGAGGTCAGAGTTTATCGAATTATCGGCGGATGGCTCTGCGGTGTTGTTTACCATCGAAAAGTTTTAACAAACCATACGAGCAATTGTGTGCACAAAATGAAACTTACGTAAACTGACCTGAATCTTAAAAATATATAAAAAATAATATTTTTAGGAGGACACAAAATATGTGTGGTATAGTTGGATATTTAGGAAATAGAATGGCAACGGAGGTTTTAGTAGAAGGACTTTCGAAGCTTGAGTATAGAGGTTATGATTCTGCAGGTGTTGCAGTAAATACTGGAGATGAATTAGAAATAAGAAAATTCAAAGGTAGATTAGCTGTTTTAGCAGAAGATTTACAAAAAAATCCTATAAATGGAGGATTAGGAATTGGACATACAAGATGGGCAACACATGGAGAACCATCAGATGTAAATTCGCATCCTCATTTCAATATGGATAGAACAATAGCAGTAGTTCATAATGGAATAATAGAAAACTACATGGAATTAAAAGAAGAATTACAAGCAGAAGGTGTAAAATTCTTATCTCAAACAGATACAGAAGTAGTTGCACATTTAGTTGATAAATATTATGAAGGTAACTTATTAGATGCAGTATACCAAGCAACTCAAAGATTAAGAGGAGCATATGCACTAGGCGTTATATGCAAAGACAATAACCAAGAGTTAGTGTCAGTTAGAAAAGACAGTCCTTTAATAGTAGGTCTTGGTGAAGGTGAAAACTTTATAGCATCAGATATACCTGCAATATTAAAATATACAAGAAAAGTATACTTCTTAGAAAATGGAGAGTTTGTTCATATAGTAGGTGATAAAGTTACTATATTAAACGAAAACAGAGAAGTTGTTGAAAAAGAAGTAAATGAAATAACTTGGGATGTAGAAGCTGCGTCTAAAGGTGGATATGAACACTTTATGTTAAAAGAAGTTTACGAGCAACCTCATGGAGTTAAAGAAACATTAGTAAGAAGATTAAACGAAAATGGAGAAATTCATTTAGATGACATAAAAATGACTAAAGAAGATTTAGACAATATAGATAGAGTTTATATAGTAGCATGTGGAACAGCTTATCATGCTGGTCTTATAGGTAAATTTGCTATAGAAAAATTTGCTAAGATACCAGTTATAACTGATATAGCATCTGAATTTAGATATAGAGATCCATTTATAGATGACAAGACATTATTGATATTAGTAAGTCAATCTGGAGAAACTGCTGATACATTAGCATCTTTAAGATATGCTAAAGAAAGAGGAGCTAGAATATTATCTGTGACTAATGTTGTTGGGTCTTCAATAGCTAGAGAATCTGATGATGTATTTTACACTTGGGCAGGACCTGAGATATCAGTTGCTTCTACAAAAGCATATACAACTCAATTAGTATCATTCTATATGATAGCATTAGATTTTGCTATAAAGAAAGGTACTATAACTAAGGAATACTATTATGAAATGATAGAAAAGCTAAAAGAAATGCCTTCTAAGGTTGAGGAAGCTTTAAAGCAAGAAGATCATATAAAAGAAGTTGCTAAGACATTAAAAGAAAAGCACAGTGCTTTCTACTTAGGTAGAGGATTAGACTATAACATAGCTATGGAAGGTGCTTTAAAGATAAAAGAAATATCATATATACATGCTGAAGCTTTTGCAGCAGGAGAATTAAAGCATGGTACAATAGCTTTAATAGAAAAAGGAACTCCAGTTATTGCAATAGCATCACAAGAAGCTTTATTTGAAAAAATGGTTTCTAATATGGAAGAAGTTAAAGCTAGAGGCGCGTACGTTATAGCTATTGCACAAGAAAAAAATAAAGAAGTTGAAAAAGCTGCTGATGAGGTAATATATATACCTAATGTTGAGGATGTATTATCAAGTATATTAACAGTATTGCCACTTCAACTATTATCTTACTATGTTGCAGTTGAAAGAGGTTGTGATGTAGATAAACCAAGAAACTTAGCTAAATCAGTTACAGTTGAATAGTATATAAAAAAATAAAAGCCTATGTAATCTGTTGATTAGTTACATAGGCTTATTTTAACGAAGCTAAAATTATCATTGCATATACTAAAATCAGTATAACATTTTAAATTTTGTTAATAATTTTAAGTATGATTAACAGAATTTAGGGGGTATATGAAATGAAAAAAATATTAATTATAATGAGTTTAGTATTTGTATTTTTAATAGGAATAGTAGTATGTTATGCAGAGACAAAAAATAATATAGTAAATAATGGATATAATCAAATTATAAACACTTTTGAAAGTATAAATAGTGAATTTAAATTTTATAATTTAAAAGCTAATGGATATTTAGATAGATCTTTAAATAAAGAAGAAATGAAAAATATATGTATGGATATTATTTCTAATTTAGGATTAGAAGAATCAGAATTGAAATGGAAAGAAAATAAAAGCAAATCTCAAAGCCAGATATATGCACAAATAGAAGAAAAAGATAAAAATATATCTATAATTGTTGCAAATAAAAGTAAAAATGAGTCATATATTATAGTTGACATATTAGGAAATAAAGTATATAAAGATATAGTGGATATTTATACAGTTCTAGAAAACTCTTTAAATGTCCATTGTGACAGGGTTGATATATATACATGTATAGCTGGAGAATTTGAAAAAAAGTTACAAGTATATAAATATGATGATATTTTACAAAAAATATTATATAATATGAATGCTAAAGAAATAGATAGGGTTGAAGATGAAAATTTTATATCAGTTACAGCTTTTAGTAAAGAAATAAAAACTGATTACTTAGAATATTTGGGAAATAAGGTAAATTTAAATATAGGAATTAGGTATAGCGAGAATGAAGAGAAGACTATGATTTACATAGCTACGCCTATTATCAAATTAGATTATTAATATTAGTGTGAGGAGAAAAGGAAATGGCAAAAATTTTAGTAAAAAAGAGTAATCCACTTGTGGGAAGTGTTAAAATAGATGGGGCGAAAAATGCAGTATTACCTATAATAGCAGCAACTTTATTAGCAGATGGAAAATCTGTTTTAAACGGAGTACCAAATTTAAAGGACGTTCATGTAATATCAGACTTATTAAGACATTTAGGTGCTAAAGTTGAATATAAGGATTGTGTATTAACAGTAGATGCAAGTGAAATAAAAACTTGTGAGGCACCATATGAGCTTGTAAGAAAGATGAGAGCATCATTCTTGGTAATGGGACCATTACTTGCTAGATTTAACCATACTAAAATATCTATGCCAGGAGGATGTGCAATAGGAACTAGACCAATTGATTTACATCTAAAAGGATTTAAGGCATTAGGAGCAAATGTAATAATAGATCATGGATTTGTAGAAGCTAACGCTGAGAAATTAGTAGGAAGTAAGTTATACTTAGATTTCCCATCAGTAGGAGCTACAGAAAATATAATGATGGCAGCTGCTTTAGCAGAAGGAACAACTATAATAGAAAATGCAGCAGAAGAGCCAGAAATAGTTGATTTAGCTAATTTCTTAAATGAAATGGGAGCTAATGTTAAAGGTGCAGGAACTAACACAATAAGAATAAAAGGTGTTAAGTCATTAAAAGGTGCAGAGCATAATGTTATACCTGATAGAATAGAAGCAGCAACATATATGGTTGCAGCAGCTATGACAAAAGGAGATATAACTATAGAGAATGTAATGATGGAGCATTTAAAGCCAGTAGTAGCTAAATTAAAAGAAGCTGGTTGTGAAATAATAGATATGGATAATGCAGTAAGAGTAAAAGGACCAGAAGTATTAAAGCCAATAGATATAAAAACTTTACCTCATCCAGGATTCCCTACAGATGTTCAAGCTCAATTTATGGCTATGGCTACAATAGCTAATGGTACAGGAGTTGTTATTGAAACTGTATTTGAAAATAGATTTATGCATGTAGCTGAATTTAATAGAATGGGAGCTAACATAAAGATAGAGGGAAGAAGTGCTATAGTTACAGGAGTAGATAAACTATATGGATCTACAGTTAAAGCTACAGATTTAAGAGCGGGTGCAGCGTTAATATTATGTGGTCTTATAGCAGAAGGTGAAACAGAAGTAGGAGATATATATCATATTCAAAGAGGATATGTAGATATAGATAAAAAGATACAAGCATTAGGTGGAAATATAGAAATAATTGAAGACTAACAAATAGTAATAATTTATAAGGGTTGTTCATAAAATTTATTGATTAGAAGTATTTATCTAAGGAGGAAAATTTTATGAAGAACCCTTTAGTTGTTTTATTTGGAACTGTATTAACTACAGTGGCTATACCTATTTGTATATCTATGTTTGTTTATGATTCAGATGTTAAAATAAGTAATAGGTTACCAAATGAAAGTAACATAAAAATGAAAAGAGACAAAAAAGTTATAAACTATGAAACAGTAAATAAAGATATACCTAAAATAAAAGTTTATAACCATAAAAAAGGACAGGTTGAGAATAGAGATATAGAAGAATATTTATGTGGAGTTATTGCTGGGGAAATGCCTGTAAAATTCGATTTAGAGGCTCTTAAAGCTCAAGCAGTAGCTGCAAGGACATTTACTATATACAATCAGAATACAGGCAAACATAAAGATGCAGATGTATGTACAGATTATAAGCATTGTCAGGAATATAAAAGTAAAGAAGATTTATTAAATAAAAATGGGAAGAAATGGATAGATCAATATTATAAAAAGATAGAACAAGCGGTTAAAGAAACACAAGGTCATATTGTTGTTTATGATGATAAACCTATATTACCTCTTTATTTTGCTACATCTTCAGGAAATACAGAAAATAGCGAAGAAGTATTTAGCACTAAGTATCCATATTTAAGATCTGTGGATAGTCCATATGATAAGAGTGCACCTAAGTATGCTTCTAATATTAAAATAAATAATTCTGATTTTGTTAATACTATAAAGCAAAGTTATCCCGATATAAATATATCTAGTAAAGATTTAGCTAAACAAGTCAAGATAAAAAATAGAAGTGAAGGCGGATCAGTAGATAAGATTAAAGTTTCAAACAAAGATTTAACAGGTCGTGATATAAGAAGCTTATTTCATTTAAATTCTGCTAATTTTGAATTGAAATTTAATGACGAATATGTAGATATAGTAGTAAAAGGTTATGGGCACGGGGTAGGAATGAGTCAATGGGGAGCTGCAGGAATGGCTGAAGATGGACATTTATACTATGAGATTTTAAATCACTATTACTCTAATACAAAGATTAAAGATATATATTAAAAACTCTAAACTAATCTGTTATAGGTTAGTTTAGAGTTTTTTTATAAAAAAATGTAAAAATTGTATAAAAATAACAAATAAGGTACAAAATACAAATGTATTAATATATTTGGAGGTGTACCATGAAAAAGAAAAAACTATTAGAGAAAGATGGTTTTTACTTAGCCTTATTTGTTTGTGTTTGTTTAGTAGCTATTGGAGGTATTTGGTTTACGAAAAATAGTGTAGATGATTTGGCATCTAAGAATGGTTTTGTAGATAACAAAGATAAAGTTGCAAAAGGCGATGAAGATGAAGAAATTCATTTAATTGAAAAAGATAAAGAAGCTGTTCCAACTACTACAAATTCAAAGGAAGATTTAGAAAAAGCTAAAGAAAAAGAAGTAAGCACAACAAAAGAGAGTGAAAGTAAATTGCATTATTTAGGCGAAAAAGTTACTAGAGAATACTCAGAAAAAGAGCCTAGTTATTCGTCTACACTAGATGTTTGGGAAATACATAAAGGATTAGATGTAAAAGCTAAAAAAGGAAGTAAAGTAAAATCTATAGTTAGTGGAAAAGTTACAGACGTTTTTGAAGATGAGCAACATGGAGTATCTGTTAAGATAGAAACTAAAGATAAAGTAACTGTTGTATATGCTAATCTAGATAGTAAGTTATCTATTAAGAAAAATCAAGAAATTAAAGATGGAGATGTTATAGGTAAAGTTGGAAATACTACTAGTGTTGAAAGTTTAGATGGACCACATGTTCACTTAACTGCAACAAAAGATGGTAAATCTTTAGATCCTATGACTTTAATTAAATAAAAAATATAACAAGCCTAATCAAATTTGATTAGGCTTGTTATATTTTTTGTTTGATTTACATATATATCAGTAAGGCAAGGATTTAAGGGGGGAGAGTCTTGAGATCTCATATAGAAGAAAGAGCTATAGTTGTAGCAAAGTATATATTAGAAAAGAAAACAACTGTCAGACAAACAGCCAAAACATTTGGGGTGAGTAAAAGTACTATACACAAAGATGTAACTGAAAGATTGGAGGAAATCAACCCATCTCTTGCAAAAGAGGTTAAAATGGTTTTAGAAAAAAATAAATCAGAAAGACATATTAGGGGTGGAATGGCAACAAAACAAAAATATGAATTTAAATGTGACAAAAATGTAGGTTAGTATACCTACATTTTTTTCTTGACTAAAAAGCAGTTTTTGTATATTTTTGTATGTAGAGTATTAATAATTAACGAATAGTTTATATAAATAAAAAGGAGTTGAAAATATGGCTAAGGGAGCTGAAATTGGCATAGACTTAGGAACGGCAAATATCCTTGTATATGTTAATGGTAAGGGTGTAGTTTTAGAAGAACCTTCTGTTGTTGCTATAGATAAAAATACAAAGACTGTTCTAGCTGTTGGAGAAGAAGCTAGAAGAATGATAGGTAGAACCCCAGGAAATATAGTTGCGATAAGACCATTAAAAAATGGAGTTATATCTGATTATGATATTACAGAAAAAATGTTAACTTATTATGTGAATAAAGTTATAGATAAAAAAGGTCTTTCAAGATTTTTTATGCCAAAGATAATGGTATGTGTACCAACAGGAGTAACTGATGTAGAAAAAAGAGCTGTAGAAGAAGCAACAAGACAAGCCGGAGCAAGAGAGGTATATATAATAGAAGAACCTATAGCAGCAGCCATAGGAGCTGGTATAGATATATCTAAAGCAGATGGTAATATGGTTGTGGATATAGGCGGAGGAACAGCAGATATAGCTGTAATATCATTAGGTGGAGATGTAGTAAGTGAATCTATAAAAATGGGTGGAGATAAATTTGATGAATATATAGTCACTTATATGAGAAAACACTATAATTTACTTATAGGAGATAGAACAGCAGAACAAATAAAAATGAAAATTGGGACAGCTTATCCTAGAGAAGAAGAAGTAAGTATGGATGTTAAAGGAAGAAATTTAGTAACAGGCTTACCTCAAAAGATAACTATAGATTCATCAGAAATGTTAGAAGCTTTAAAAGAAGGTGTAAATCAGATAGTTTGTGCAGTGCATGCTGTGCTTGAAAAAACGCCTCCAGAACTAGCGGCAGATATAAGTGAGACTGGAATCATAATGACAGGTGGAGGAGCTTTACTACATGGCTTAGATAAAAAAATAGAGGAAAGAACAGGTATAGAAGTTAGAATAGCTGACGACCCTTTATCATGTGTAGCTAAAGGAACTGGAGAATCATTATCTGCATTAAGTTTATTAGAAACAGGTGGAACAATACCTCTTAAAAAAAAGATAAATAAAGGAGAAAATTAATATGTTGAATATAGATCAAATAAAAGAGTTGATACCACATAGATATCCATTTTTACTTGTAGATAGAATATTAGAGTTAGAAGAAGGTAAAAAGGCTATAGGTATAAAAAATGTATCTGTAAATGAGCCTTTTTTTCAAGGTCACTTTCCAGAATATCCTATAATGCCAGGAGTGTTAATAATAGAAGCGATGGCTCAGGTAGGAGCTGTAGCTATGATGTCGCTTGAAGAAAATAAAGGCAAGTTAGGTGTATTTGCAGGTATAGATAAAGTTAGATTTAAAAAAGAAGTTAGACCAGGAGATACATTAAGAATGGAAGTTGAAATGGTTTCACTAAGAAGAAATATAGGAAAAGCAAATGCGAGTGCATACGTAGGTGAAGATTTAGTATGTAGTGGAGAATTAATGTTTGCATTAGTTCAAAAATAAGAAGCTGTCATATAGACAGCTTCTTATTTTTTATGATTGAACAAGAAAATAAATTTAGGTCAGGTTGAAAGTATCAGTGATAGTGCTATTATTTCAGACATATCTAAAATAAAGCTCAGACGTATATTATTGAAAGAAAACTTATTATTTTCATCAACTTTATCAACGATACCTACTATAGAATAATTTCCGATTTCGGGAAGTTTTTTTCCTACTCCTTTTCCTGGGAGAATAGGACCTTTTCTTATTTGTAAATTTCCTATATTACTTTTTGAGCCTAAGCAAGCATCTATAGCTAGAAAATTTCCATTAGGATGTTTTTTCTTTATAGACTGTAGAGATTCATATATATTTAAAGCATGAATAGGTTTATCTAAAGTGCCATAAACAGGATATTTATAATTGCTGTTTTTTAACATGGTTCCAACCAAAGGGCCTAAAGAATCGCCTATAGCTCTGTCTGTTCCTATACAAACTATAACCGTATTCTCATTAATTATATTTTTTAATGTTTCACTAAGAACTTGAACAACATTATCTTTCTTATAGTTTACCTTAGCCAAATACATAGGAACATCCCCCCCTAAAATAAATATATGAAAATCTAGGGAAAAAATAACAATGAAAATTTAAAGAAAAATATTGATTATATTTTTTGATGATAGTATAATTGTAATTGTAAAATAAAAATTAATAAAAATTTCTTAATTACCTTATTAAGAGAGGTGGAGGGACAGGCCCTGTGAAACCCAGCAACCATTCCGAATGGAAAAGGTGCTAATTCCTACAAGATATTTATATCTTGAAAGATGAGGTTAGTTAATTATTGATGAATATAATTAACCTCTTCTTTATACAAAGAAGAGGTTTTTTTAATATCAAAAAAGACTATGCAAACAGATCTAAGGTAATGGGAGAACTTTAAGAGAAGGTTAAAATATAGGAGGATAATTAAATGGCAAAACATTTATTTACATCAGAATCAGTTACAGAAGGGCATCCAGATAAAATATGCGATCAAATATCAGATGCAATATTAGATGCACTATTAAAAAATGATCCATTAGCAAGAGTTGCTTGTGAAACTACAGTTACAACAGGATTAGTATTAGTAGCAGGAGAAATAAGCACAAACACATATGTAGATATACCTAAATTAGTTAGAGATACAATAAAAGAAATCGGATACACTAGAGCTAAGTATGGGTTTGATGGAGATACTTGCTCAGTTATAACAGCTATAGATGAGCAATCAGGAGATATAGCTATGGGTGTGGATGAAGCATTAGAAAATAGAAGTGGTGAAATAACAGAAGATGAAATAGAAAAAATAGGAGCTGGAGATCAGGGGATAATGTTCGGTTTCGCATGTAATGAAACTGAAGAATTAATGCCTCTTCCAATATCTCTTGCTCATAAATTATCAAAAAGATTAACAGAAGTTAGAAAAAATGGAGAATTAGAATACTTAAGACCAGATGGAAAAACTCAAGTAACTATTGAGTACGATGGAAATAAAGCAGTTAGAGTACATACTGTTTTAATATCAACTCAACATTGTGAAACTGTAAGTAATGAAACTATAAGAAGAGACTTAATAGAAAAAGTTATAAAAGTAGTTATACCAGAGGCTCTTTTAGATGAAGAAACAAAAATATATATAAATCCAACAGGAAGATTCGTTATAGGAGGACCTCAGGGAGATACAGGTCTTACAGGAAGAAAGATAATAATCGATACTTACGGAGGATACTCTAGACACGGCGGAGGAGCTTTCTCAGGAAAAGATCCTACAAAGGTTGATAGATCTGCTGCATATGCTGCAAGATATGTTGCTAAAAATATAGTAGCAGCAGGGCTTGCTGAGAAATGTGAGATAGAATTAGCTTATGCTATCGGTGTTGCTAGACCATTATCTGTATTTATAGATACATTTGGAACTGGAAAAGTTAGTGAAGAAAAGCTTGTTGAATTAGTAAATAAGCATTTTGACTTAAGACCAGGAGCAATAATAAGAGATTTAGAATTAAGAAAACCAATGTACAAAAATGTTGCAGCATATGGACATTTTGGTAGAACAGATTTAGATTTACCATGGGAAAGAACAGATAAAGCTGAAATTTTAAAAAGTGAAGCATTAGCTAACTAATAACAATAGTATTGGGTTTTAGATATATAAGAAGACTGTAATTTTACAGTCTTCTATTTTTTTTATTTCTATTTACTTGTATAATAATAATTAATTATGTAAACGATAAAGTTAGTATTTTTTAGGAGATTACTTATGGAAAAAATAGAAGGAATGATAAGTGACATTGTATTTAAAAATGAAGATAATGGGTATGTTATTGCTCATTTATCAAATGAAAACAGTGATGTTGTCATAGTTGGATGTATGCCAACTTTAACAGAAGGAGAAAGTATAGAAGTTGAAGGAAAATGGGTAAACCATAAAACATATGGGACTCAATTTGAAGTTAACAGTTTTATGCCAGTTACCCCATCATCCATAGAAGGTATATATGTGTACTTATCTTCTGGAATGATAAAGGGTATAGGAGAGAAAATGGCTAAAAGGATAATTAATAAATTTGGAGTAGATACGCTAGATGTAATTCAAAATACTCCACATAGATTATCTGAAGTTGACGGTATTGGTACTAAAAAAATAGAACAAATAGCAAAAAGCTATGAAGATAATAGAGAATTAAGAAATATAATAATGCAATTATCTCCTTATGGAATAACTCCCAACTTTTGTCTAAAAATATATAAAAAATATAAAAATAAAGCAATAGAGGTTATAAGTAAAAATCCATATAAATTAGCTGAAGATGTTAGAGGAATTGGATTTAAAGTAGCAGATAAGATAGCATCAAATTTAGGTATAGATAAATATTCAAAGGATAGGATAATGCAAGGTATATTATATTCACTTAACCAGTCCTTAGCTAGTGGACATACATATTTACCAGAAAGCATACTTATAGAAGAATCGAGTAAACTTTTAGAAGTAGATAAAGATTACGTGTCAGACTCGATTATAAGCTTAGCATATGATCAAAAAATTCATATTGAGAGAGGCATGGGAAGTGAAGATCATATATATTTAATACCATATTATTTATCTGAAAATGGAGTTTGCAAGCAAATAATTAAGTTATCTCAAGCAAATTTTAAAGATCTAAATATAGATGTAGAAAAAGAAATTGAAAAAGTAGAGAACGAAACAGAAATAAAACTTGCAAAAAATCAGGCATTAGCAGTTGAAGAAGCTATAAACAGTGGATTAGTAGTAATAACTGGAGGACCTGGAACGGGAAAAACAACTACTATAAATACAATTATAAAAGTATTTGAAAATAATGAACAAGAAGTAATATTAGCAGCTCCTACAGGTAGAGCAGCTAAAAGAATGAGTGAAACATCTAATAAAGAAGCTAAAACAATCCATAGATTGCTAGAAATGGGATATGCTACAGATTCAGAAGAATTAGTATTTTTAAAGGATGAAGATGATCCAATAAAAGCAGATGTAGTTATAGTAGATGAGGTTTCTATGGTTGATATTGTACTTATGTACAGCTTATTAAAAGCTATAAAGCCAGGAACTAGATTAATATTAGTTGGAGATAGTGATCAGTTACCTTCTGTTGGGGCAGGAAACGTCTTGAAAGATATTATAGAATCTGAGGTTATAAATGTAGTTAGATTGACAGAAATTTTTAGGCAAGCACAAGAAAGTATGATAGTAGTCAATGCCCATAGAATAAATCAAGGTTTACCACTACATTTAAATGCTAAAGGCAAAGATTTTTTCTTTATAAAAAAGGACACAAATGAAGAAATATTAGAAGAAATAGTTGGTATAGTAAATGATAGACTTCCTAAGTTTTATAATTTAGATAAATTAAAAGATATACAAGTATTAGCTCCTATGAGAAAAGGAGATTTAGGTGTAGCTAATTTGAATGTTGAATTACAAAAGTATTTAAACAAAGAAGAAAAATATAAGGTAGAAGAAACACTACAAAAAAGAATTTTTAGAGTTGGCGATAAAGTAATGCAAGTTAAAAATAACTACACAAAAAAATGGGAAACAGAAGATAAAAGTGAAAGTGGAGAGGGTATATACAATGGAGATATAGGTTATATTTATCATATAGAAAAAGAAAATAAGGTTATATATGTTTTATTTGATCAAATAAAAATAGTATCATATGAATACTCTGAATTAGATGAGTTAGATCATAGTTTTTGTACAACGATACATAAGAGTCAAGGCAGTGAGTTTCCCGCTATCGTGATACCTGTAACTTGGGCTCCACCAATGCTATTAAATCGAAATTTGTTATATACTGCTGTAACTAGAGCGAAAAAATTAGTAGTACTAGTAGGTAATGTTAAATACTTAGAATATATGATTAAAAATAATAAAACTAATGATAGACATTCTAATTTAGGTAAAAAACTAAATAAATTAAAAAAAGAAGGGCTGTTGGTAAAAAATTAGTTCAATAACTGACATGCTAATAGAATTGGTATATCCTAGTAATATAAGCTGTATCATATGCAATAAATCTATTAGTAAAGAAAATATTTATTCTTTATGTAAAGATTGTTTCAAAGAATTAAATTTTATAAATGATGGATGTATAAAATGTGGGAAGACAATAATAAATAACGCTATAGAGGAAATAAAAGTAGAACAATTATTAGAAGGGTGTCATGCTTGCTTAAATAAAAATTATTATTTTGATAAAGCTATAGGATGTATAGAGTATGATGATCTTAGTAAAAAAATAATTTTTGGATTTAAGTATAATAATAAAACTTTTATGGCACGATACATAGCAAATATAATTAAAGATAAATTAGAGAATGAAAGTATAGAGTATGATTATATATTATATGTACCATTGCATAGAAAAAGGGAAAGAAAAAGAGGATTTAATCAATCAAAAATTATAGCTAATAAATTGGGAAAGATAACTGATAAAAAAGTAATAGATTGTATATATAGAAATAAAAATACATTAAGATTATTTAAATTAGCAAACGATGAAAGAGCAAAAGAATTAAAGAATGCATTTAAACTAAGCGATGATATATGTATATGTAAAAATAAAAAAGTATTATTAATCGATGATATATTTACTACAGGAAGTACTGCAAATGAAATATCTAAATTATTAAAAATAAGAAATATAGATACTATATATGTATGTACATTTTTGACTAGAATAAATTGTTATTGACATATAATAGATAAGATATTAAAATAAATTAGTAGTATGTTAGGTCTGTGGTTGAAAGTTCATGCCAGTTGCAGGCAAAAGGACCCACGTAAGTTAACCCTAAAAATGGGGTTGATGATCATGGTGCAGCTTAGAAGTAAGACCTGCCGACAATAAAGTCGAGAGAGTCAGTAGTGCGGCGAACCCAAGCGAAATCTCCAGCAGGCGAGTGTGGGGGCAAAGACCAGGTCAGCTAAAATATTACAAAAGTACCTTTATCGGTGCTTTTTTTTTATTTGAAAACAAATTTTCTTAAGTTTATTCGACAATATGACAATAATAAACAATTTAATCACAAATAAACATTAGTTCTGTGGATTAAATAGTAGTAAAAAATGTGTAAAATTAAACAATTGAGTACTTATTAACAATTCTATCCACATTATCCACAGGTTATGACTATAAATAAATCCACAAACTGATAATAATGTAAAATAATTCGACAAAAATAAATTAATTTAAGCTGAATATTATAATTATAAGAAGCTAACAATAAAAATAAAGGAAATTCAAATTAAGCATAGAAATATATATATAAGTGTTTATACTTGTATATTCTGAAGGGAGATGTTCTTATGAGAATAACAATATCTGGGAAACAAATGGAATTAACAGACGCAATAAAGGATGCAGTAGAGGAAAAGTTAGAAAGATTAGATTGCTACCTTCATCCAGAAACAGAAGTGAAAGTTACTGTGAGTGCTAAAAAAGCAAGACAAAAAGTAGAGGTAACTATAATACCTATAAGTGGACCTATAATAAGAGCAGAAGATACAGAAGAAAATTTATATGCAGCTATAGACGTAGCATATGATAAGCTTAATACACAATTAAGAAAATATAAAAAAAGAGTTCAGGATAGACATCAGTCAAATGAAAGTATAAGATTTAACCATATAGAAGATTTAACTGAAGAAGAATTAAATAGTGATAATGAAAACTCTATAGACATTTCTATTGATAGACGTAAAAAGTTTAATATGAAACCAATGAGTGCAGAAGAAGCGGTATTACAAATGGATTTATTAGGACATGATTTTTTCATATTTACAAATACACAAACAGACAATATATCAATAGTATATAAAAGAAAAAATGGCGGTTACGGAATGATAGAACAAGATTAGAATTTAATTTGATTATTAAAGCTATCGATAAAAATAAACATCGATAGCTTTTTAAATATAAAATATAATGATTTTATGGTAAAATGTATATTATACATATAATGGACGAGGAGAGGTAATTAAATGGGTTTCTTAGATAATATATTTAATATAGCTGATAAAAGAGAAATGAAGAAATTCAACAAAATAGTTGATGAGATAGATGCTTTAGAGCCTAAATTTCAGGAGATGTCAGACCGAGAGTTAAAAAACATGACTAAAGTTTTTAAAGAAAGACTTAACAATGGGGAAACGGTCGATGATATACTAACTGAAGCATTTGCAGTTGCTAGAGAAGCTTCAAACAGAGTACTTGGAATGAGACAATATAGAGTTCAGCTTATAGGTGGTATAGTACTTCACCAAGGTAGGATAGCTGAGATGAAGACTGGAGAAGGTAAGACTTTAGTTGCTACAGCTCCAGTTTATTTAAATGCATTAACAGGCAAAGGTGTACATGTAGTTACAGTAAATGACTACTTAGCAAAACGTGATAAGGAACAAATGGGGAAAATTTATGAATTCTTAGGAATGACAGTTGGAGTTATAGTTCATGGACAAAACCCTCAAGAAAGAAAAGCACAGTACGAATGTGATATAACTTATGGTACAAATAATGAATATGGATTCGATTATCTAAAAGATAATATGGTTATACATAAAGAGCAAAAAGTACAAAGAGAATTAAATTATGCAATAGTCGATGAGGTTGACTCAATATTAGTGGATGAGGCTAGAACTCCTCTTATAATATCTGGACCTGGAGATAAATCTACACACTTATATGCTGATGCAAATACTTTTATACATACTTTAAAAGATGATAATTTTGAAATAGACGAAAAGCAAAAATCTATATCGTTAACAGAAAGTGGTATACAAAAAGCTGAAGTTTATTTTGGAGTTGATAATATAACTGATATAGCTCATATAGAACTATATCACCATATAAATCAAGCTTTAAAAGCACATAAAATAATGAAATTAGATGTAGATTATGTTGTTAGAGATGGAGAAATAGTTATAGTCGATGAATTTACAGGAAGACTTATGTTTGGTAGAAGATATTCAGAAGGATTACATCAAGGTATAGAAGCAAAAGAAGGATTAAGAATACAAAGGGAATCTAAAACTTTAGCAACTATAACATTCCAAAATTACTTTAGAATGTACAATAAGTTATCAGGTATGACAGGTACAGCCAAAACGGAAGAAGAAGAATTTAAGGCTATATATAAAATGGATGTTGTTCAAATACCAACTAATAAGCCGATTTTAAGAGAAGACTTAGCAGACTCTGTATATAAAAGTGAATTAGGAAAATTCAATGCAGTTGTTGAAGATATAATAGAAAGACACAAACATAAACAACCAGTGCTTGTAGGTACAGTTTCTATAGAAAAATCAGAAGTACTGTCTATGCTTTTAAAAAGAAAAGGTGTTAAGCATGAAGTTTTAAATGCAAAGAATCATCATAAAGAGGCAGAAATAGTAGCACAAGCTGGTAGATTAGGGGCTGTAACTATAGCAACTAATATGGCAGGTCGTGGTACCGATATAGTTTTAGGAGGTAACCCTATATTCTTAACTAAAAAAGAAATGAAAAAAATAGGATATCCTGAAGAAATAATAAATACAGTTGATGCAGATATAGAAAGTTTAGAAATAGAGTTAACAGAAGAAATAGTAAAAGCTAAAGCTGATTATGATAGAATAATTGAAAAGTATAAAGAACAGATAAAAGAAGAGCAAAGTCAAGTTATAGAAGCTGGAGGCTTGTGTATAATAGGTACAGAAAGACATGAGTCAAGAAGAATTGATAATCAGCTACGTGGGCGTGCTGGTCGTCAAGGTGACCCAGGTAGTTCAAGATTTTATATAAGTTTAGAAGATGAACTTATGAGGCTGTTCGGAAGTGACAGAATTTCTGGAATGGTTGAGAAAATAGGTTTAGATGAAGATACACCAATAGAAGCTAAGATGTTAACTAAATCAATAGAGAATGCTCAAAAGAAAGTTGAAGGTAGAAACTTTGGTATAAGAAAGCACGTACTTCAATATGATGATGTTATGAATAAGCAAAGAGAAATAATATATGAGCAAAGAGGTCGTGTATTAGAAGGAGAAAACTTAAAAGAGCAAATTCAAACAATGATATCATCAATAATAGAAGGTGGATATGATATATATGTTACTGATAAGGGATTAGATTTACATGCTTATAAAGAATATTTATACCACACGTTTATGCCAAAAGGCAGTTTAGAAATTGATAATCTTGAAAATATGAAAAAAGAAGAAGCAATAAATGCTATATATGAGGTTGCTAATCAAATTTATAATGCAAAAGAAGAGGTTGTTTCAACTGAAAGAATGAGAGAGATAGAGAGAGTGATACTTCTTCAAGCTGTTGACTCTTATTGGATAGATCATATAGATGCAATGGATCAATTACGTCAAGGTATAGGTCTTAGAGCTATAGGACAACAAGATCCAGTTGTAGCATATAAATTAGAAGGATTCGATATGTTTGATAATATGACAAAAGCTATACAAGAAGATACTGTAAGATACTTATATAACTTTACAATCGAAGAGCCTATACAAAGAAAACAAGTAGTAGATGTAGATAAAATTTCTTCAAACGCTGATGCTGATCAAGGAAATAGAACTGTTAAAAAAGATGAAGAGATTGGTAGAAATGAAGAATGTCCTTGTGGAAGCGGTAAAAAATATAAAAAGTGTTGCGGAAGATAATTTGGAGGTTGCACATGCTTAATATACAAGAATATAGACATAAGATAGAAAACATGTTTAAAAATATAGAAGAATTGAGGGCTTCTCTTTGACATAGAAGGCCTAAGTGAAAAAATAATTAGAAATGAAAAAACAATGAGTGAGCAAGAGTTTTGGAATGATAATGAAAAAGCACAACAAGTTCTTCAAGAAAATAAAAATTTAAAAGATATTGTAGATGAGTTCAATCATCTACAATCATCTTTAGAAGATATAGAAGTTCTTTTAGAGTTAGCACAAGAAGAAAGTGATATGTCGTTAGAAAAAGAAGTTGATAATACTATAAACTCTCTTGAAAATGAGATAGATAAAGTTAAAATAAAAACTTTATTAAGCGGAGAATATGATAAGAATAACGCTATATTATCTATAAATGCAGGGACAGGCGGGTTAGATGCTCAAGATTGGGCTGAAATGTTGCTTAGAATGTATGATAGATGGGCTAATGCTAAAGGATTTAAGGTTAAGACTTTAGATTTATTGTCTGACACAGAGGCAGGTATAAAAAGTGCTACTATACAAATAGAAGGTTTAAATGCCTATGGATATCTAAAATGCGAAAAAGGTGTTCATAGAATGGTAAGAATATCACCGTTTGATCCATCGGGTAAAAGACATACGTCTTTTGCTTCGGTAGATGTTATACCAGAATTAGACGAAAGCATTAGTATAGATATAAATCCTTCGGATTTAAAAATAGATACTTACAGAGCATCTGGAGCTGGAGGTCAGCATATAAACACAACTGATTCGGCAGTAAGGATAACACATATACCAACAGGTGTAGTTGTTCAATGCCAAAATCAAAGATCTCAACACAGTAATAAAGATACTGCTATGAGAATGCTAATGGCAAAACTTATAGAACTTAAAGAATTAGAACAAAAAGAAACGATAGAAGATTTACAGGGTAAATATTCACAAATAACTTGGGGTAGTCAAATAAGATCTTATGTATTCCAACCATATAAATTAGTCAAAGATCATAGAACCAATGCTGAAATTGGAAATGTTGATAGTGTAATGGATGGAAATATAGATTTATTTATAAATGAATATTTAAAAATGAGCAAAGTAAATAATTCATAGAACTTAAGGCTTAAGAAGTTAATTCTTAAGCCTTCTTTTAAATGTTAAGAGCTTATAAACTGGAGAAAAGTGAATTTTAGGAGGAATTTAAATTGGATATAAATCAAATTTTAAAATCAGAGTTAAATTTAAGAGACTCGCAGATAGAAAATACTATAAAACTTATAGATGAAGGAAATACGATACCTTTTATAGCTAGATATAGAAAAGAAATGACTGGAGAAATGAGTGATGTAACTCTTAGAGCATTTTATGATAAATTAACATATTTAAGAAACTTACAAAGCAGAAAAGACGATGTAAGAAGAATTATAGAGGAACAGGGAAAATTAACTGATGAATTAGTTAAAAACATAGAACAAGCTAAAACTCTTCAAGAAGTTGAAGATATATATGCTCCATTCAAACAAAAGAAAAGAACTAGAGCAACTATAGCAAAAGAAAAAGGGTTAGAAGAACTTGCTATGGCTATGTTAAATGAAAAAATAGATTTAACTCTAGAGGCTAAAAAATATATAAATGAAGAAAAAGACGTTAATTCACAAGAAGATGCGTTAAAAGGTGCAAAAGATATAATAGCTGAAATAATATCAGAAGATGCTAAGCTGAGAAAGTATATAAGAGATTTAGCTTTAAGAGAAGGTATAATAAGCACTAAAAATACTAAAGATGAAAAGTCTGTTTATGATATGTATTATGAATATAGTGAAGCTGTAAAAACTATGGCTCCACATAGAATTCTTGCAATAAATAGAGGAGAGAAAGAAGAATTTTTAAAAGTTAAATTAGAGATAAATAATGAAAAAATAGTAAATCATATAGTTGCTACTTATATTAATAATAATAATAAATCTAATGAAGATGAAATAAAATTATCTATAGAAGATTCATATAAAAGATTGATTTTTCCTTCAATAGAAAGAGAAATAAGAAATCATTTGACAGATTTAGCACATGAAAGAGCTATAAGTGTATTTGGTCAAAATATAAAAAGTTTATTGCTTCAACCACCGGTAAAAGATAAAGTTGTAATGGGATTTGACCCTGCTTATAGAACTGGATGTAAGATAGCTGTAGTAGATAAGAATGGAAAACTTATAGATTACACAACTGTATACCCAACTAAGCCTCAAAATGATGCTGAAGGAGCAAAGAAAATTTTAAAACAGCTTATAGAAAAGCATAATATAGATATAATTTCTATAGGAAATGGAACTGCATCAAGAGAATCAGAACAATTTGTTTCTGAAATGATAAAAGAAATGAACAGAGAGGTTCAATATACAATAGTAAGTGAAGCAGGGGCATCGGTTTACTCTGCATCAGAACTTGCAAATGAAGAACATCCAGATATAAACGTATCTATAAGGGGTGCGATATCAATAGCAAGAAGATTACAAGATCCATTGGCTGAATTAGTTAAAATAGATCCTAAAAGTATAGGTGTTGGACAATATCAACACGATCTTAATAAAAAAAGGTTAGAAGAAGTACTAGGTGGTGTTGTTGAAGATGCAGTAAACTCTGTTGGAGTTGATTTAAATACAGCATCATATTCATTACTTGAACATATAGCTGGAATAAGCAAAACTATAGCTAAAAATATAATTGAATATAGAGAAGAAAATGGGGACTTTACATCTAGAGCTCAAATTAAAAAAGTAAAAAGATTAGGACCACAAGCATTTACTCAATGTGCAGGATTTATGAGAATAATAGATGCTAAAAATCCTTTAGATAATACATCTGTACATCCAGAAAGTTATGATGTATGTAAAAAGCTTTTAGATAAAATAGGATATTCATTAAATGATTTAAAAGATAGAAGTATAAATGATATAGATATTAAGATAGAAGATATAGGACTTAATACATTAAGTGAAGAATTAGAGGTAGGGGTAATGACTTTAAAAGACATTATATCTGAAATAAAAAAACCAGGAAGAGACCCTAGAGAAGAAGGTATGAAGCCTGTACTTAGAACTGATGTATTAAAAATTGAAGATATAAAAGAAGATATGATTTTAAAAGGAACGGTTAGAAATGTAGTAGACTTTGGAGCGTTTGTTGATATAGGAATAAAAAATGATGGGCTAGTTCATAAATCACAAATGAGTAATAAATTTGTAAAAGATCCTATGACTATCGTTACAGTAGGCGATGTAATAGATGTAAAAGTTATAGGGGTAGATTTAAAAACACAGAGAGTTTCTTTAACTATGAGAGATGTTAAAGAAATATAGGAGGAATAAATGCTGTTTATAAAAAATGGAATTATAAATACTGTTACTAATGGAGTAATTCAGGGTGATATACTTATAGAAAACGGGAAAATAATCGAAATAGGAACGGATATAGTAGCACCACTAGATGTAGAAGTTATAGATGCTAATAAAAATTTAGTATTCCCAGGATTTATAGATGCACACACGCATTTAGGTTTATGGGAAGATGGAATGGGATTTGAAGGAGCAGATGGAAATGAAGAAACAGATCCGATAACTCCTCATTTAAATCCAATAGATGGAATAAATCCAATGGATAGAAGTTTTGAAGAAGCTAGAAATGGAGGAATAACATCTGCATGTAGTACTCCTGGTAGTGCTAATGTTATGGGAGGACAATGTATAGCAATAAAAACTGTTGGTAGAAGAATAGATAAAATGGTCATAAAAAATCCTGTAGCATCAAAAATAGCATTTGGAGAAAATCCAAAAAGCTGTTATGGACAAGACGATAAAACTCCTCAAACTAGAATGGCAATAGCTGCTATGTTAAGAGAAACTTTGAAAGAAGCTGAAGAATATTTAGATGCAATACTTCTTTATGAAGAAGATGATGAAAATGAAAAGCCAGATTATGATATTAAAATGGAAAGTTTATTACCTGTATTAAGAAGAGATATCCCATTTAAAGTTCATGCGCATAGAGCTGATGATATGTTTACAGCAATAAGAATAGCAAAAGAATTTAATTTAAGATTAACACTGGACCATTGCACAGAAGGACATTTAATAGTTGAAGATTTAATGGAAGAAGGATATCCAGTTGTAGTTGGACCATCACTTTCAGAAAGATCTAAAATTGAACTTAGAAATTTAACTTTTGATACAGCTGGAATATTATCTAACGCTGGAATGGATGTAGCATTAACTACGGATCATCCAGTAGTTCCTCTTCATTATTTACCAATATGTGCAGGAATTGCAGTCAAACATGGGATGGACTCACAAAAAGCTATAGAAGCGATAACTATAAATTCAGCTAAAACATTAGGGATAGAAGATAGAGTTGGATCTATAGAAATAGGTAAAGATGCAGATATAGTTATATGGGATAACAATCCACTAGAAATTCAAAGTAATGTATTATACACTATAATTGATGGTAAAGTAGTTTATAGAAAATAATTGGAATTAAATTATTGACATATAAGCAGATACTTAATAATATATAAGTGTAAGGAAAATTAAATAGCACGTAAGATCTTCGGGGCAGGGTGAAATTCCCTACCGGCGGTATAGCCCGCGAGCTACATTTTGTAGCATGACTTGGTGAGATTCCAAGGCCGACAGTAAAGTCTGGATGAGAGAGGATTAGTAAAAGCGTATAAAACATATAAATACATGTATTTATTTTTAATATACTCAAAAACTAAGCTCGAAGAGATTCTTCGGGCTTTTATTTTTTCCTAATATAAATAACATTAGGAGGGTACTAAAATGCAACAAATAATGAAAAGAAGGAAGTCAATGTCAACTAATACGATGACGAAGATAGCAATATTATCAGCAATATCTTATATACTTATGTTTATATCTATCCCGATACCGGGAATATTTCCAGATTTTTTAAAATTGGATATATCAGATGTTCCGGCTATATTTGGAGGGATGACGCTAGGTCCAATTGCAGGTTTTACAATAGTACTTATAAAAAATTTATTTCAAGCTATGACAGCTTCAACAACTGCATGGATAGGAGAAATAGCAAATTTATTAATAGGTGGGTCTTATGTGGTTATAGTATCATTGGTATATAGACAAAGAAAAAGTTTAAAAGGATTATTATTAGGATTTACATTAGGAACTATGGCTATGATTGTAATAGGATGTTTAACTAATTACTATATGCTGTTACCTTTTTATGGAACAGTAATGCCAATGGAAGCTATAATAAATATGGGTAATATGATAAATCCAAAAGTAACTGATTTAGGAAGTTTTGTTATTTGGATGATAGCACCTTTTAATTTGGTAAAAGCTGTTGTGATTTCGTTAGTAACATTGCCTCTGTATAAAAAAATGGAAGTTATACTTAAAAAATAAATTAGTTTATAAATAAGAAATGAGTATGTTAGGGTAATAAAAATAACCCTAGTATACTCATTTTTTTAATAGATTATTTATTTTATAAAAAATTAATTACTATATACATAATAAACACAGTCTTTTTCGAAGTTAGACATAGATTCAAAATTATTATTTTTAAGTTTATCTATAAGTTCATCATAAGGATTTGTTATATAAATTTCAGCTTCCTTAGATTTATATTTCAATAAATAGTAGTTAGTAGCATCATTTATTCCTTCAAATGTATTATCTATACATATTATAGAAGGACATCCTTTCATTTTAACTATGCACTTATGCCCATTAACTATTACTAATGAATTACTTTCAACTAAATCATTGTAAATAGTCTCGCATAAATTTAAAAATGTAAATCCATAAGTTAATTTATTATTGCAAGTTTTAAAGTAATCTAGATTTTTAAAATCATTATAAGATATTTTCCAAGTTTCTATTTTAAAATCATTAATATTTAAGTTTGAATTTTTTACAAAATCATAGTCTTTAAATATAATAAGACAACTTTGTTCTAAATGAAAATTTTTAGCTTTCATCATTTTAATGCTAGCTTGAGTATCTATATGAGTACACATTGCAATATTAGTGATTTTTTTATTTTTTAAATCTTCTCTTGCTAAATTAAATAACATATCTGAAATAGCGTGTGCAAGCTGTTGACCTCTATAATCTATATGTACTCTAAGTCCTTCAAGCCACCCTTGTTTGTCTGGTAGGATTGTATATTTGCCAACTGCAACAACTTTATCATCTTTTATTAATCCTAGAAAACAACCTTCTTTTTCATCAACCCACTTATGAAATATTTTAGGTAAATAATCATGTCCATCCCAAATATCTTTAGAAATATCGACTATATCGTCATAATCCTCATGTGTAAGAATTTTATAATTCAAAAAATCGCCCCCTTTATAATAAATAATATTATCATAAATTACACAAATATATGATATAGAATAAAAACTTTGTAAATCTAAGCCTTTATAATAGTATGTGGTTATAATATAATAATATCTGTTACATTATAATTTAAATAAAGAAGTCTTATTTATGGAGATGATATAGATGGTTAAAATATATTTAGAAAATGAAGAACAAACAAGAGAAATTGGATATAAGCTAGGTAATTTGTTAACACCTAAGAGTGTAGTTTGTTTAATAGGAGACTTAGGAGCAGGAAAAACTACTATGACTCAAAGTCTGGCACAGGCTTTAGAAGTAGATGATTATATAACAAGTCCTACTTTTACAATAGTAAATGAGTATGAAGGAAAAATGCCTTTATATCATTTTGATGTGTATAGAATTGGAAGTAGTGATGAAATGTATGATATAGGTTTTGATGAGTATATAAATGGAGACGGAGTTTGTATAATTGAATGGGCAAACTTAATAGATGATATACTTCCAGATGAATACTTATATATAGAAATGAACTATAAAGAAACAGGAAGAGAAATGATATTAACTCCAAAGGGAGAAAAGTATGAAGAAATAGTTAAGGAGTTGGCTAAGTAATGAAAATATTAGGTATAGATACTTCTACACAAGCAGCAAGTGTATGTATTATCGAAGATGAGAAATTAATATGTGAGTACACTATAAATTCTAAGAGAACTCATTCACAAAAACTTATGTTAATGATTGAGTCTATGATAAAAGAAAGTGATTTAAGTATAAAAGACATTGATGCAATAGCTATATGTATAGGACCGGGTTCATTTACAGGACTTAGAATCGGAATGGCTACTGCAAAAGCTATATCACATGTAAGAAACTTACCAATAATAAGTGTAAATTCGCTAGAGTCATTAGCATTTAATATGAACCTTTGCGATAAAACGATATGTTCTATAATAGATGCGCAAAGAAATCAAGTATATACAGGTAAATACAAATTTGAAAATAATGAATTTAAAACTGTAGAAGATGTAAATGTAATAGCTGTTGATGAACTTATAGAGGAACTATCAAGTAAAGATGAAGAATTTATATTAGTTGGAGAAGCTACATCTTTATATATAGACAAGCTTTCTGAAGTAAAGAATATTTCTATAGCATCAGCATCTAACAATGTAAACAAGGCAAGTAGTTTATGCGTGTTAGGCATTATGAAATATGAAAAAAATATAGATATTCACAATTGTCATTCTATAAACCCAATGTATATAAGAAAGTCTCAAGCAGAGGTTCAGTATGAAGAAAAAATGAAGAGGTTAGAGAATGGAAAATAGTAACTTGATAGTAAGAGATATGACTTCAAATGATGTATCTGGAGTTTTTGAAGTAGAAAAAAACTGTTTTGAGCATTATTGGTCTAAAGGTGAATTTGAAAAAGAAATGAAAAATGATGTTGCTAGATATTTAGTAGCAGAAATAGATGGAAAAATAGTTGGATATGTAGGCATATGGTTTATAGCAGGAGAAGGTCATATAACTAATGTTGCAGTACATAGCGATTATAGAGGACAAAAGATAGGCGATAAACTTATAATGCATCTTGTAAAAAAATGCAAAGAAAATCATATCTTTGCGATGACACTAGAAGTAAGAGTTTCTAATATAGTAGCCCAGAATTTATACAAAAAATATGGATTTAAGCTAGCGGGTATAAGAAAAGAATATTACAGTGACAATAAAGAAGATGCAATGATAATGTGGAGCCAATTAAAAGAGGTGTAAGTATGAAAGATATAATAACATTAGCTATAGAATCAAGTTGTGATGAAACAGCTTGTGCAGTACTTAAAAATGGTAGAGAAATTTTAAGTAATATAATATCTACTCAAATAGAATTACATAAGAAATTTGGGGGAGTTGTTCCAGAAGTAGCATCTAGAAAGCATATAGAAAATATATCTATGGTTGTTCAAGAAGCTTTAGATGAAGCAAATGTAACTTTTGATGATATAGACAATATAGCAGTAACTTATGGACCAGGTCTAGTAGGAGCTGTTTTAGTTGGGTTATCATATGCTAAAACTTTAGCATATACCCTAGATATACCATTAGTAGGAGTTAACCATATAGAAGGTCATGTAAGTGCTAACTATATAGAAGATAAAAATTTAAAACCACCTTTTATAACTTTAATAGTTTCAGGTGGGCATACTCATTTAGTTGAAGTAAAAGATTATGGAGTATATGAGATATTAGGAAAAACTAAAGATGATGCATCAGGAGAAGCATTTGATAAAATAGCAAGAGCTATGGATTTAGGATACCCAGGTGGTCCAATAATAGATAAATTAGCTAAAAGCGGAAATAAAAAAGCTATAGATTTCCCTAGAGCTTGTATGGATGAAGGATATGATTTTAGTTTTAGTGGATTAAAATCAGCAGTCTTAAATTATTTAAATGCTAAAAAAATGAAAAATGAAAAAATAGTAGTCGAGGATGTAGCAGCATCTTTCCAAGAAGCAGTAGTAGAAGTACTATCGAAAAAAGCTGTAAAAGCGGCTAAAGAAAAAGGATATGATACTATTGCATTGGCGGGTGGGGTTGCTTCTAATTCTGCACTTAGAGAAAAACTAAGTGCAATGGCTAAAAAACAAAATATACAAGTTAAATACCCATCGCTTATATTATGTACAGACAATGCAGCAATGATTGGATGTGCTGGATATTATAGTTTTATTAACGGAAGAAGAGATGACATGAGCTTAAATGCTGTTCCGAATTTAAAAATAGGTCAATAACAAAGAAAGATTAGGAGATAAATTAAATATTTCCTAATCTTTTTTTTATAAAATTTTAAATTAAGATTTTGTAATTAATTGCAAAAATATAATTTATATGAAAGAAATAATATGAAAATTAGATATTTAAGTCTGAATTTTTGGATAAATACTTTATATAGTAAAGTATGAATTAAGATATAATTAAAAATATATGTTTTACATGTTCGAAAGTTATAACTAATGAGGTAATTACAATGGGGGAATTTATATTGAAGAAGCATGAAGATATTATAAACAGTTATAATATAAACTTATTTAAAGAGGGAAAAAGTTATAGGAGTTATGAATTTATGGGAGCTCATAAAGTAGAGTATGAAGGGGTAGAGGGAGTTACATTTACATTATGGGCACCTAATGCAAAAGCTGTTTATTTAGTTGGAGAGTTTAATGATTGGGATGATAAATTATATCCTATGATTAATATAGAAGATAGCGGAGTATGGAATATATTTATACCTAAAATGGATTATAAAGCAAAGTATAAATACAATGTGGTTGGTATCAGTGGGAAAAGTAAATTAAAATCAGATCCTTATGCATTTTTATCAGAAAAAAGACCAAACACAGCATCTGTTGTTTTTGATATAGATAATTATAAATGGAGCGATAAAAACTGGATAGAAAAAAGAGAAAAAAATACTTATAATGATAAGCCAATGAATATATATGAAGTCCACCTAGGTTCTTGGAAAAGGAAGTGGGATGGAGAATTTTTTTGTTATGATGAATTATATGAAATGATAGACTATGTACATGATATGGGATATACCCACATAGAAATAATGCCTATAACTGAACATCCATTAGATATGTCTTGGGGGTATCAAACTATAGGGTATTATAGTGCTACTAGCAGATATGGAACACCTAAAGATTTAATGGAATTTATTGATAAGTGTCATGAAAAAGAGATTGGAGTAATACTTGATTTTGCATATAGTCATTTCTGCAAAGATGACCATGGAGTATACAAATTTGATGGAACAAATCAATTTGAGTATGAAGATGAAACTAAAGCTGAAAATGTAGGATGGGGAACTGCACATTTTGATTTAGGAAAATTAGAAATACAAAGTTATTTAATATCTAATGCTATCTTTTGGTTAGAAAAATTTCATGCAGATGGAATAAGAATGGATGCTGTATCAAGTATGTTATATCTAGACTATGATATAGGGCATTGGAAACCTAATAAATATGGTGGTAGAGAGAATATTGAAGCTATAGAATTTTTGAAAATGTTTAATGAAATTGTACATAAAGAAGTTAAAAATCCAATTATAATAGCAGAAGAATCTACATCTTGGGCTATGGTAACAGGACCATCATATAAAGGGGGATTAGCATTTGATAATAAATGGAACATGGGGTGGATGAATGATACGTTAAGATACATGGAAATGGATCCTGTATATAGAAAGTATCATCATGAACTTATAACTTTTTCATTTATGTATGCTTTTTCAGAAAATTTTATATTGCCCCTATCCCATGATGAAGTTGTTCATGGGAAAAAATCTTTACTAAACAAAATGCCAGGAGATGAATGGCAACAATTTGCCAATTTAAGATTATTATATGCATATATGATGATGCATCCAGGAAAAAAATTATTATTTATGGGATGTGAATTTGCACAAGATTTAGAATGGAGATTTGAATATGGCTTAGATTGGAATGAGCTTAACAGCGAATCAAATAGAAAAATTAAAGATTATGTAAAAGATTTAAATCATATTTATAAAAATGAAAGAGCTATGTATGAAATAGATAATCACCATTCAGGTTTTGATTTTATAGACCCACATAATATAAATCAAAGCGTAATTGTTTTAATGAGGAAAGGAAAGAAAAAAGAAGATTTTATAATCGCTGTATTAAACTTTACACCTGTGGTTTACAACCAATATAGAATTGGGGTTCCGTATAAAGGTTTATATAAAGAAGTTTTTAATAGTGACAATACTAAATATTATGGTTCAGGTCAAACAATGGAAGGGATTAACTTATATTCACAAGATTTAAACTGGCATAATAAAGACTATTCAATAAATATAAAAGTTCCGCCGTTAGGCGCAGTATTTATAAAAGGCAAGGATATAATTATCTAAGTACATTTTAATTTTATTATTAAATTTAATAGGGGGATTAGTAGTAAATGATGAAAAAAGAAATGATAGCTATGATTTTAGCAGGGGGTCAAGGATCAAGATTAGGAGTATTTACTAAAAATATAGCAAAGCCAGCTGTTTCATTTGGAGGTAAATATAGAATAATAGATTTTGCTTTGAGTAATTGCTCAAATTCGGGGATAGACACAGTAGGAGTATTAACTCAATATAGACCATTATTGCTAAATGCACATATAGGGATAGGAAGCCACTGGGACTTAGATAGAAGAAATGGTGGATTATCTATATTACAGCCATATATGAATGAGAAAGAAGGAAATTGGTACAAAGGAACGGCAGATGCAATATATCAAAATATGAACTATATAGATAGTTACGATCCAGAATATGTACTTATATTATCAGGAGACCATATTTATAAAATGGATTATAGCCATATGTTAGAAGAACATAAATCTAACAATGCAGATGTTACAATTGCTGTAATGGAAGTTGATTGGGATGAGGCAAGTAGATTTGGGATCATGAATACAAAAAAAGATGGAACGGTGTATGAATTTGATGAAAAACCAGAAAAACCTAAGAGCAATTTAGCTTCTATGGGAATTTATATATTTAATTGGAAAACAATAAAGAGTTATTTTAAATCAAAACAAGCATATATAGATTTTGGTAAAAATTTAATTCCTAAAATGTTAGAAGATAAAGTAAGTATGTATGCGTATGAATTTGATGGATACTGGAGAGATGTAGGTACTATAGAAAGCTTATGGCAAGCTAATATGGATTTAATTAATCCTGATAATGGGTTTGATTTGAATGATTATAATTGGAGAATTTATACAGATACGATGGCTATGCCTCCTCAATATTTAGGCAAAGATGCTGATGTTAAAAAATCTATATTAGTAGATGGATGTAGGGTTTTTGGAAGTGTTGAAAATTCCGTATTATCACATGGAGTTACAGTAGGTGAAGGTAGTATTATAAAAGATTCTGTAATAATGTCTAATGCTAAAATAGGTAAAAATGTAATAATAGAAAAAGCTATGATAGGTGAAGGGGCAATTATAGAAGATGATTGCAATATATCTAGTGATGATGGAAGTATAAGCATTGTATCTGAATTTGAAGTAGTAGCTATGGAATTAGTATAGGGGGATTTAGATTATGAATAAGGAATGTATGGGGATAATCAATTTAAATAAAAAAGGTGATAACTTAAAAGAACTAAGTGATTCTAGAGTAGTTGCATCTATTCCAATTGGAGGAAGATATAGAATAATAGATTTTACATTATCTAATATGGTAAATGGGGGAATGAAAAATATTGGTATTTTTTCGGATCAAAAATACAGATCATTAACAGATCATTTAGGTAATGGAAGTCATTGGGATTTATCTGCTAAAAACGATGGATTATTTGTTTTTAGCCCAGAAAATACTAAAGAGCAAATGTATCGACAAATAAAAAAAGGTGATATTTACAATATCTTTTCTAATATCGATTATATAGAAAAGAGTAAGCAAGAATATGTTTTAATAGCTCCTAGCAATATGATTTGTAATATGGACTATAAAAAAGTTTTAAGCTATCACAAGGCTTCGAAAAATAGTATAACTATAATTTATAAGAGTGTAAACAATGCAAATGAAGATTTTTTGGGAACATCAATGTTAAATATAAAAGAAGGAAATCAAATTTCTGGGATGGGGATAAATTTAGGAAGAGAAAAACAAGCTAATATATCTATGGATATGTATATAATGAGAAAAAGATTATTAATAGATATGTTGTATGAGGCTGTATCTAATGGGGAGTATACTCATATAGAAGATTGTATAAACGAAAGTATTGGAAATTTACAAGTCGGTTCGTATGAGTATAATGGATATTTAAAATGTATAAATTCTACTAGTACTTATTTTCAAGCTAATAAAGATTTATTAGATGTAGATATAGCTAATGAATTGTTTTACGCAGATAGAAAGATATTTACTAAGGAAAAAAATGAGCCACCAACTTTATACACAGAAACATCAAATGTGAAAAATTCATTTGTTGCTACTGGATGTGTTATAGAAGGGGATGTAAAAGATAGTATCATTTTTAGAAAGGTACACATAAAAAAAGGTGCAGTAATTAAAAATTCTATAATTATGCAAAGTGGTAAAGTAGAAGAAAATGTTATATTAGATAATGTTATATTAGATAAAAATACAGTTATATCAGAAGGAAAAGAATTAAAGGGAGATATAAAATTACCATTAGTAGTAGAAAAAAATGTGAGTATATAGAGGGGGATAAGTTGTGAAAGTTCTTTTTGTTACAGCCGAATGTTGGCCTTTCGCAAAGACAGGTGGGTTAGGAGATGTATCATATGCGCTTCCTAAAGCTTTAAAAAGAGAGGGTGTAGATATAAGGGTTATAATGCCTAAATATGTTAATATACCTAAGTATTTAAAAGATGAAATGAAAAGGGTAGCAGTATTTAATGTAAATGTAGCATGGAGAAACCAATATTGTGGTTTACTAGAGTTAGAATTAGATGGAGTTAAGTTTTACTTTATAGATAATGAATTTTATTTTAAAAGAGATGGAGAATATGCATATTTATATGGATATGAAGATGATGTAGAAAGATTTACATTTTTTAGTAATGCAGTACTTGAATCTTTAAAAAGAATAGATTTTTATCCAGATATAATGAATTTAAATGATTGGCATACAGGGATGATACCTCTATTTTTAAAAGAACATTATGGTGATGATGGAAGATATTCAAATATAAAGACTATGTATACTATACATAATCTGCAGTATCAAGGTGTATTTTCTAATAAAAATATAGAAGATACATTATCTATACCAAGGTGGTATTTAGATGATGGGCATATAGAGTATTATGGTGGAGTCAATTTTATGAAAGCAGGCATAGTATATTCAGATAAGGTAAGCACAGTAAGTCCAACTTATGCAAATGAGATACAAACTAAATACTATGGAGAAAGTTTAGATGGATTAATAAAAGCGAATTCACATAAATTAAAAGGAATTGTAAATGGAATAGATTATGAAATTAATAATCCGGCTACTGATAAAAATATAGTTCGTAATTATGATGTAAACTCTATAGAAGATAAGATTGAAAATAAGTTAGAATTGCAAAGGATACTAGGGTTAGAAGTAAACCCAGATATTCCAATGATTGGAATGGTTTCTAGATTAGCATCTCAAAAAGGATTGGATTTACTTTCATATATGATGCCAGAGATAATAGATGAAGATTTACAATTAGTTGTTTTAGGTACGGGAGAAGATCAATACCATTCTATGTTGAATTATTATTCTGGTAAATACCCAAATAAAGTTGCATCAACATTAACTTTTGATGCATCATTGGCTCAACAAATATATGCAGCATCAGATATGTTTTTAATGCCATCTTTATTTGAACCATGTGGAATAGGTCAATTGATAGCTATGAGATATGGAGCTATACCTATAGTTAGAGAAACTGGAGGACTTAAAGACACTATAATATCTTATAATCAATATACTGGAGAAGGTAATGGATTTAGCTTTGCAAATTATAATGCACATGAAATGTTCTATTGTGTAAAATCTGCGATAGATATTTATAAAAATAAAAAAGATGTATGGTCTAAGTTAGTTAGAAATTCTATGAATACAGATAGTAGTTGGAATAAGTCAGCAAAGTTATATTTAGAGACATACAATGAAATAGCTAGATAAAGGAGTTGATAGTATTGGCTCTCATAAATAGAGAGAAATTTAAGTTAGAACTTAAAAGACAAATGGATTTTTTATATAAACAAAATATCGAGGAAGCTAATAATGAACAAATATTAAATGTATTAGTTAATGTATTGAAATCTAAGATAGCTGATATATGGAAAGAAAGCAGAATTGACAAAGAAAAAGAAGTTTATTATTTTTGCATAGAATTTTTATTAGGAAGACAATTAGAATCAAATCTTCTTAATTTAGGGATAGAAGAAGAAGTAAAATCTATTTTAAAAGATATGGATATTAATTTAGAAGATATAATTCAGGCTGAAGTTGATCCTGCATTAGGTAATGGAGGATTGGGAAGATTGGCAGCTTGTTTTCTGGATTCTATGGCATCACTTAATATAAGTGGACATGGATATGGGATAAGATATAAATATGGCTTATTTGAGCAAAAGTTCGTTAATGGACATCAAATAGAAGTACCAGATAACTGGTTAAAAGAAGAATCTTATGTATGGGAAACGGTTAGACCAAATAAAGCTGTTATAGTTAAGTTTGGAGGAGATATTGAATTAATACAAGAAAATGGAAAACTAAACGTAATTCATAAAAATTATATGCCTGTAATGGCTGTTCCGTACGATATTCCAATTGTAGGCTATAACAATGAATATATAAATACTCTTAGATTATTTAAATCTGATATACCAAGAAAAGATTTTGATCCTATATTAAAGGATGCTAAAAATAGCTATGGAAGTTATCATGATGCACTACAATATAGATATTATATAGATGAAATATCTCAAGTATTATATCCTAACGATTCTAATGATGCTGGAAAAATATTACGATTAAAACAGGAGTATTTTTTAGTTAGTGCAGGAATACAAGATATAATTAAAAAGTGTAAAAAAAATAAAGTTAAAATAAGTAAAATATATGAAAAAATAGCTATTCATATTAATGATACACATCCATCATTATGTGTTCCAGAATTAATGAGAATACTTATGGATGAAGAAGGAATTGGATGGGATGAAGCTTGGAATATAACGAAAAAATCAATATCGTATACAAATCATACTATAATGGCAGAAGCTATGGAGAAATGGAAGATTAGTATGGTAAAAGAGTTACTTCCTAGAATTTATATGATAATAGAAGAAATCAATAGAAGATACTGTAATGAATTAAACCAAAGATATGTATCTGATGTTGAAAAAATAAATAGAATGGCTATAATATCAAACAATAATATTAATATGGCAAATTTGAGTATAGTTGGAAGTAGTAGTGTAAATGGAGTTGCTAAACTTCACACAGAAATATTAAAAAAAGAAGTATTAAAAGATTTTTATGAAGATGATCCAGTTAAATTTAACAATAAAACCAATGGAATTGCACATAGACGATGGTTAATGATTTCCAACCCTACATTATCAAGTTTAATAACTGAAACTATAGGTAACGATTGGGAAAAAGATACAATGCAATTAAAAAAGTTAGAAAAATATAAAAATGACATTAATATATTAAATAATTTAGAAAAAATAAAATTAGATAATAAAGCTATATTAGCTAAAATTATAAAAAATAAAAATGGAATAATAGTAGATCCCAACTCTATATTCGATGTTCAAATAAAAAGGCTACATGCATATAAACGTCAACTTATGAATGCACTTCACATACTTCACTTATATCACGAACTTATAGACAATCCTAATTTAGATATAGAACCAAGAACTTTCATATTTGGAGCTAAAGCAGCACCAGGATATTATTTAGCCAAATGTATTATTAAATTCATAAATGAATTAGCACAAAAAATTAACAATGATAAACGAGTTAATGAAAAACTTAAAATAGTTTTTATTGAAAATTATGGAGTATCTTTGGCAGAACGAATAATACCAGCAGCAAATGTAAGTGAACAAATTTCTACAACTACAAAAGAAGCTTCAGGAACTAGTAATATGAAGTTTATGATGAATGGAGCTATAACGATAGCAACTTTAGATGGGGCTAATATAGAGATTCATGAGCAAGTGGGAGATGAAAATATAATTTTATTTGGATTATTAGCACATCAAGTTTTAGAATACAACAAATATGGTGGATATTCAGCTGCAGATATATATTCCAATAATTTTTATATAAAAAGAGTTGTTGATGATTTAGTAAATGGATTTATACCTAATATAGGAGAAGAAGGAAGACAAATATATAACTCATTAATAACTTATAATGATGAGTTTTTTGTATTAAGAGATTTTGAAAATTATATAGAAGCTCAGAAAAAAGTAAATGATTTGTATAAAGATAAAGAAAATTGGAATAGGATGTCATTAATAAATATAGCTAACTCAGGAATATTTTCAACGGATAGAACTATAAATGAATATGCTAAGGATATATGGTATAAGAAATAATTCAGTTTAAAAATAAAGGTGGGGGAAGCAAATGAATATAACATATAATTCTTGGCTAGAAAGTTTCAAAAAACCTTTCGGGGCTTTAGAATTAGGGGAACAGCTAAAGATAAATATAAAATCTACAGAAAATGTAAAAGATGTATATTTTATTTTAGAAACAGATGAAGAAGTTATAGAAGAAATACAAATGAGTAGAATTTCAAGTGATGAATTTGGAATACATGAATATAAAATAAATAAAGAAAATATTTATTTTTATTATTTTAAAACTATAGAAATTATAGATAAAAATGTAGAAACTAGATATTATGGTAAGAAATTTCATAATGGAGAATCTATAGTTTATTATAATATAAATGACATAAATAAATATCAACTTACTGTAAGTAAAAAAATAAATACACCTAAATGGTTTAAAGAAGGTGTACTATATCATATATTTGTAGATAGATTTAATAAAGTTGGAAAAATAAGCAATACTAAAAAAAATAGTTTTATATATGCAAATTGGGAAGATACCCCTATGTATATAAAAAATAGTGAAAATGAAGTAGTAAGATGGGACTTCCAGGGGGGAAATTTAAAAGGAATAATTAGCAAGTTAAATTATCTTAAAACTCTAGGGGTAAGTATAATATATCTTAGTCCAATATTTGAATCACAAAGTAACCATAAATATGATACAGGTGATTATAAAAAGATTGACCCTATGTTTGGAGATGAAGAAATATTTAAAGAACTAATCAAAGAAGCAGAAAATAAAGGGATAAGTATCATATTAGATGGAGTATTTAGTCATACTGGTGATGATAGTATATACTTTAATAAATATGGTAATTACGATTCATTAGGTGCTTATCAGTCTAGAAAATCTCAATATGCATCTTGGTATAACTTTGAAAATTATCCTGAAAAATATGACTGTTGGTGGGGGGTTAAATCACTTCCAAACGTTAATGAAATGGAAATTTCATATATAGATTACATTATAAAAGATGAAGATAGTGCAATAAAAAAATGGATGGATTTTGGAGTAAAAGGATGGAGACTGGATGTAGTAGATGAACTACCAACTAAATTTATAGAAGAATTAAGAAATGAAAGTTTAAAAGTGAATGAAGAATCAATACTTATAGGTGAAGTATGGGAAGATGCATCGAATAAAATTAGCTATGAAGAAAGAAGAAAGTATCTTTTAGGAAATCAATTAAATGGAGTAACTGGATACTTGTTTAAAAATATGGTTATAGACTTTTTAACTGGTAAATTGGATTCTAATGAAATATACAATAAAATTATGACAGTTAAAGAAAATTATCCAAAAGAAGCTTTTAAGTGTAACTTGAATTTATTGGGAACTCACGATACAAGGAGAATACTTACCGAGCTAAATGAAGATAAAGAATTACTTAAATTAGCAGTTGCAATGCAAATGACTTTTGAAGGTGTACCGTATGTTTATTATGGAGATGAAGCTGGATTATTAGGGGAAACAGACCCGGATAACAGAAGAACATATCCATGGAAAAATGAAGATAAGGATATATTAAATTTTTATAAAAAAATTATTAAAGACAGAAATCAAAGCAAAGTATTAGTAACAGGAAATACAAAGTTTTTAAATATAAAAAATCCAAATGTATTTGGATATATTAGATATGTTGAAAATACTGAGGCTAATTTAATATTAATAAATAGATCAGAAAATGAAGAAGCTATAGAAATAGATACTAAAGAATGGTTACATAATAAATGTGATAATCTTATAGATGGATTTTTCAATATAAAAGATGATAAAGTTGTACTTAATTTAAAGCCAAAGGATTTTAAATTGATTAATCTACTAAAATAATAAAATAAAGCCACAATGAAGGATACATGAGAATTTCTTTTATTGTGGTTTTTTTATTTAAATTAAAACTAGGAGCAAATTACATGTATGAGTATAAATTTATAGAAGTATCAGTTAAAGGAATGTTTATAGGAGGAGATGATCATAGAAAAAATTCCATCTAGCGCTGGAAGTTATGGTGAGATAGGCAATGTAGATTTAGTATTTGAAAGAAAGATATAAGAAGGCAAAACAGAAAACATATTATAAAATTAGCGAAGTTGGAATAATGGTTGCTGAAGTAGCGTTAAAGACCATGTACTATCGGTCTTTCAGCGAATGAAACAACTATTATTCCAACAAGCGCCTAATAAAGCTAATTAATTTCTTTTACAATGTTAGCAACCCACTTCTTAGATAATGCTCTAGGAACACCAAATATAAACTTAACAATTTCTTCTGAATAAGTAAGAAGAACAAGTACGTAAATAGGAGCACCATTAATAGCAAATATAAAAGTAAGGGGAAGAGAAACAAACCACATACAACCTAATTCTAAAAATAAAGAATACTTAGTATCTCCACCGCTTCTTAAAATACCTATAATTAAAAGAACGTTAAAAGATTTTAGACCCATTAATAATCCCATAATAACGAATATCTTAACGATATCGGGAGTAAGATTTTCAGAAACACTAAACATCTTAAGTAACATAGGTATATTGAATATAAGAAGAATACCGAAAATTGTACCTACAATAAGAACAATTTTGGAGAATTTTTTAGCATAGTCGATAGCTAGTTCTTTATTATCGGCACCAAGTTCATTACCTAGCATAATAGAGGCACCTATAGCGACACAAACAGCAGTCATAATAAAGAAATTACCAGTACTTGTAGCTATTTGACTAGCAGCAATTGCAGACGTACCTGCTTTTGAATAAGCTACAGAATATAAAACAGTACCTATTGCCCAACCAGTATCATTTAATAGTATAGGCGCACTTTTAGAAAAGAACACATTTATAAATGACTTATCAATAGCTTTTAAATCGCAGATATTAAATTTTAAAATATAATCTTTTTTAGCTAGATAAACATAACCTATTAAAAGTAAAAATTCTACAATTCTAGCTATAACAGTAGCTATAGCAGCACCTTTTACACCTAATGCAGGGAACCCTAAATTACCAAATATTAAAGCATAGTTTAAAATAATATTACTTATAAGTGCTATTCCACTACAAATCATACCTAATTTAGGATTTCTTACACTTCGAGATCCCATGCTAAATACCATACTAACGGCAATTAAAGGATAACAGAAAGCTATAATGCTAAAGTAATCAATACAAAGTTTTACTACTTCTGGATCATAAGAGAAAAAATGTATTATAACTTTAGGAAATACAAATGCAGGTATAAAAAATAATAAACCAAGTATTATTCCAAGTAGTACATTTAATCCAGTAACTTTTCTTATATTTTTAACATCATTTTTTCCGAAAAACTGAGATATGAATAGTCCTGCTCCACCTGTTAAGCCAGATAAAGTCATATTAAATAGGAAAAAATATTGATTTGCTACTCCTATGGAAGCAACTGAAATTTCACCTAAACTACTAATCATAACTGTATCTATAATGTTAACTGATGTAGAAATCAGATTTTGAACTATTATAGGTATACAAAGTGAGATTAACAATTTATAAAATCTTTTATTTTCATCATTTAGATTTAAAATATTATCCAAAAAAACACCTCCTAAAAATTTAATGTCTCTACTATCGTAATATAAACAACGTATACATAGCAACTAATTTCTTATGGTAATATCAGAATTATCAAAAAAATAAGGAACAGTTTACATTAACTGTTCCCATTCATTATATAAATCACCTAATTTTTCTTCTAAATTAGATTTATTTTGACTAACTTCTTTAGATTTTTCAGGATTAGAATAAATCTCCTCTTCACACATAAGGATATCTAATTCTTCTATTTTAGTTTCAATTTCTTCGATTTCTTTTTCTATATTCTGCCTTTTAACTCTATGTTTTTTTTCTAATTCCCTTTGTTCTCTTTCTTTTCTTTTCTCATCTTTCAATTGAGTTTTTGTTTTTTCTTCTACCACTTCAACTGTATTCATTTCTGTAATTTGTTTTTTCTTTTCAATATAGTAGTCGTAATTTCCTAGATATTCTGTTATACCTTCTGAGTCTAGAACCAGTATTTTATCAACAACAGTATTTAAGAAGTATCTATCATGAGATATTGTAAATAAAGTTCCTGTATAATTAAGCAATGCTTCTTCTAAAACTTCTTTAGAGTCTATATCAAGGTGGTTAGTAGGTTCATCGAGTAATAAAAAGTTAGAGTTTGATAATATAAGTTTTAGTATAGCAACCCTAGCTCTTTCACCACCACTTAAAGTAGAAATCTTTTTAAATACTTCCTCATCTTCAAATAAGAATGAACCAAGCATATTTCTAAGTGTTGTTTGATTTAACTGAGGATGATCATTCCAAATTTCATCTATAATTGAATTTTCAAGATTAAGAGTTTTTTGCTCTTGATGGAAATAATCCACATGAACATTTGTACCAATCTTAGTAGAACCCGTTAAAGGAACTATTTCATTCATAATAATTTTGAATAAAGTAGATTTACCGATTCCATTAGCACCTACTAATGCTACTTTTTCGCCTCTATATATATTGAAATTTATATCTTTGAAAAGAACTCTTTCTCCGTAACCCATAGAAACACCTTTTACTTCTAAAACATCAGTACCGCTAGAAGTAGTAGGGCTGAATTGGATACTTGCTTTTTTTCTAAATACATCAGGTCTATCTAAAACATCAACTTTGTCTAGCATTTTTTCTTTACTTCTAGCTCTTTTTAAATGTTTTTCTCTACCATACGCTTTAAGTCTTTCTATAGATTCTTCTTGTTTTTTAAGATCTTTTTGTTGATCCTCGTATTTTTTTACTTCTAATTCTTTTTCTGTTTTAGATAATTCTATAAACTTAGAGTAGTTACCATTATAAGTTTTAAGTTTTTTATTATGAATTTCAAATACTCTATTAGCAACCTGGTCTAAGAAATATCTATCATGTGAAATAAGAATAACAGTACCTTTATATTGTTTTAAGAAGACCTCAAGCCATTCTATAGCATCTGAATCAAGATGGTTAGTAGGCTCATCTAGTAGTAGAAGTGAAGGATTTTTAAGCAATAATTTAGAAAGTAACACTCTGGTTTTTTCTCCACCAGATAAAATATTTATTGGAGTTTCCATTTCTTTATCAGAAAAACCTAGTCCTTTTAAAATTCCTTTAACTTCCGACTTATATCCATATCCATTTAATTCTGAGAATAGTTCAAGTTTGTGAGAATATTCGTTCATAAGCTTGTCCAGTTCCTTTGAATTTGGATTTGAACTTTCTTCTGCGATTTTAACTTCTAAATTCCTTAGATAATTTTCCATTTCCATTAAATTTGAGAAAACTTCTAAAACTTCTTCATATATAGTTTTTTCAGATTGGAAGTTGGTGTTCTGTTCAAGGTATCCTATTTCTACACCTTTACCAAGAAATATATCTCCACTATCGTATCCATATATTCCGGTAAGCACTTTGAATAAAGTAGTTTTACCTGTTCCGTTAACTCCTATAATACCAACTTTATCACCTTCATTTACTGTAAAACTAATATTTTCTAATATAGTATCTATTCCAAAACTTTTATTTAAGTTATTACACGACAAAACAATCATAAATTTATACCTCCTTTAAACTATCTAAAATTATAATGTTTTGATATAATATAATCAAGGATATATGTACTATGTTAAAAAAATAGCATAGTTTATATGCAAATAGGGATTATGGACTATAGAGGAGGTGAGAATATGAGTAATAGAAATATTTCGATGGCTGTAATAAGAAGACTACCTAAATATCATAGATATCTAGGAGATTTACTAGATAGAGATATACAAAGAATATCATCTAAAGAACTAAGTGATATAATAGGATTTACAGCATCTCAAATAAGACAAGATTTAAACAACTTTGGTGGATTTGGGCAACAAGGATACGGATATAATGTCGAAGAACTATACAATGAGATAGGTAAGATATTAGGTTTATCTAGAACTTATAACTCAATAATAGTTGGTGCTGGTAACTTAGGTCAAGCTATAGCTAACTATTCTGGATTTACTAAAGCTGGATTTAAAATTAAAGCTTTATTTGATGCAAATCCAAGAATGATAGGTTTAAAAATTAGAGAATTTGAAATTCTAGATTCTGAAAGCATCGAAGAGTTCGTGGCAGAAAATAATATTGATATAGCTATTTTATGTATACCTAAAAATGGGGCACAAGATGTTGTAGACAGACTTGTGAAAGTTGGGATAAAAGGAGTTTGGAACTTCGCACCGTTAGATTTAGAAGTACCAAAAGATGTTATAGTTGAAAATGTAAACTTAACAGAGAGTTTATTTACTTTATCATACCTTATGAATGAGGCTGAATAGTATACAATATGCAAAAAACTACCTACAAATGTAGGTAGTTTTTTGTTTATAAATAATATTTAATATTATTCAGGTTGTGGAGCATCTACTGGACAAACTCCGTTACAAGCACCACACTCAACACAAGCATCTGCATCTATAACGTATTTGTCATCTCCAGCTGATATACAGCTAACTGGGCACTCAGCTTCGCAAGCACCACAGCTTATACAAGCATCATTGATTTTATAAGCCATTTTAATATCCTCCTAATTTATGTAAATAATATGTTCAATATCATTATAGCAAAAAAATATATAGATAACAATAATTAGCATATTTACAAAAAAATAAACATATTAAACTTTAAATTATTTATTCGCTATAATTAACTTAAGAACTAATATATGGGGGGATATTTATGAAACGGAAAGTTAATAAAAGTAAGTTAATATTTTTGATTATCTTTTTAATAGTTATAGTATTTAGTATATTTACTGTTTTTTCTAAGACTATAGCTGAAGATGAAAAACAAGTTAAACAAGTTGAAGGTGTTAAAGCGCAACAAGAAGAATTTAAAAAAGAAAGTATAACTATAAGTTTTGCAGGAGATGTAACGATGGGCAATTACAATGGGGCATCATATTATGGATCTTTTGATAATGAATTTGAAAAACAAAATCAAGATTATAATTATTTTTTTAAAAATGTAAAAGATATTTTCGATAAAGATGATTTAACAGTAGTTAATTTAGAGGGACCACTTACTACTTCTAATAATGCAAAAGTTAAGCAATTTGCATTTAAAGGGGATCCTTCATATGTAAATATACTTAAAAGCGGAGGGATAGAAGCTGTTACTTTAGCAAATAATCACTCAGAAGATTATCAAAAAGAAGGTATGGATCAAACTAAATTTATATTAAAAGAAAATAATATAAATTATTTTGGTTCAAATGAAAAAAGTATAATCAATGTAAAAGATATTAGGGTTGGCTTATTAGGATATAATGGGTGGCCAGAAAATTATAATGAAGATTATTTAAATACTATTAAAAATAATATTGAAGATATGAAAAAACAATCAGATATAGTGTTAATATATTTCCACTGGGGAACTGAAAGATCGTATTATCCGGATCAAGTACAAAAAGATTTTGCACATTTTGCAATAGACAATGGAGCGGATGTAGTTTTAGGAAGTCATCCTCATGTCGTACAAGGTATAGAAAAGTACAAAGAAAAATATATAGCTTATAGTTTAAGTAATTTCTGTTTTGGGGGAAATAAAAATCCACAAGATAAGGATACATTTATTTATCAGCAAACATTTAATTTTGAAGATAATAAACTTTTAAGTATAGATAATCCTAATATTATACCGTGTTCTATATCTTCACAAAACAATGTTAACAACTATCAACCTACCCCATCTATAGGAGTAGATGCTGAACGAATAAAGAATAAATTAGAAAATATTAGCCAAAAATTGAATATTTAATATAAGGAATATTTAAAGTTATTCTTTTTTGAATTTTGTGAAAACTTTTTCCTGTTTTGTGTTTAAGAATTAACAACACATGGTATATATAAAAAAGAATTACCAATTAAAATATTTTAGGGGGATAAAAATATGTCTTGTGTTAGTTGTAAAATGTGTGAAAGTGCAGATAAAAAATTAGAAAGCTTCATAGCTACTAAGGATGTAGACACTGCATTTCACCGAACGGAAGATCAAAAAATCAAGTGTGGATTTGGATTACAAGGAGTATGTTGTAGATTATGTGCAAATGGACCATGTAGAGTAACGCCAAAATCACCAAAGGGAATATGTGGTGCAGATGCAGACACAATAGTTGCTAGAAACTTTTTAAGAGCAGTTGCAAGTGGATCAGCATGTTATTTACATGTTGTTGAAAATACAGCAAGAAACTTAAGAAAATTAGGAGAAGACAAAGGGAAAATAAAAGGTGAAAATACAATAGATGAGTTAGCTGAAATATTTGGGGTTGAAGCTGATGATAGGCATGAAAAATGTATAAAAGTAGCTCAAAAAGTTTTGGATGATTTATATAAACCTAGAGATGAAAAAATGGAATTGGTAGAAAAAATAGCTTATGCTCCAAGGGTTGAAAAGTGGAAAGAGTTGGGAATAATGCCGGGAGGAGCTAAATCGGAAGTATTTGATGCAATAGTTAAATCATCTACTAATTTAAATAGTGATCCAGTTGATATGCTTATTAACTGTTTAAACTTAGGGATATCTACTGGTTTATATGGATTAACATTAACAAATCTTTTAAATGATGTTATGTTAGGAGAGCCGGTTATAAGAACTGCGCCAGTTGGATTTAGAGTTATAGATAAAGATTATATAAACATAATGATAACAGGACATCAGCATTCAACATTTTCTAACTTCCAAGATAGATTAAAAGATGTAGATATTGTTAATCTAGCAAAAGAAGTTGGAGCGAAAGGATTTAGATTGGTTGGATGTACTTGTGTTGGTCAAGATTTACAATTAAGAGGAGAACACTATCAAGAAGTATTTGCAGGCCATGCTGGGAACAACTTCACAAGTGAAGTTGTATTATCTACAGGAGCTATAGATATGGTATTATCTGAATTTAACTGCACGATACCGGGAATAGAACCTATAGCAGATAAGTATAAAGTAAAAATGATATGTTTAGATGATGTAGCTAAAAAAGCTAATGCAGAATATATTCAATTTGATAGAGATAATATAGATGAAATTACAGATAGATTAATAAATGAAGCTTTAGAAAGTTATAAAAATAGAAGAAGTGAAGTTGAAATAGATATACCAACTGACCATGGGCATGATGTTTCATTAACAGGAGTAAGCGAAAAAAATCTAAAAGAATTTTTAGGTAATTCATGGAAACCACTTATAAATTTAATAGCAGAAGGAAAAATAAAAGGAATAGCAGCTGTTGTTGGATGTTCCAATATGACTGCAAAAGGGCATGATGTATTTACTGTAGAATTAACTAAAGAACTTATAAAGAGAGATATAATAGTTTTATCTGCAGGATGCTCTACGGGAGGGCTTGAAAATGTAGGTTTAATGTCTCCAGGAGCAGAAGAATTAGCAGGAGAAAATTTAAAAGAAGTGTGTAAGTCATTAGGAATACCTCCAGTATTAAACTTTGGTCCGTGTTTAGCAATAGGAAGACTTGAAATAGTGGCTACTGAAATAGCTAGAGAACTAGGGATAGATATTCCACAGCTACCATTAGTACTTTCTGCACCTCAATGGTTAGAAGAACAAGCTTTAGCTGATGGTGCATTTGGATTAGCATTAGGGCTGCCACTTCACTTAGCATTACCACCATTTATAACAGGTGGAAAATTAGTAACAGAAGTTTTAACAGAAAAATTAAAAGATTTAACAGGCGGGCATGTTATTGTAGACTCAGATGTTAAATCTTCAGCAGATACTTTAGAGAAGATAGTTATAGATAGAAGGGAAAAACTTGGTCTAAAGGAAGTGGAATGTTATGCATAGGATTTTAATTAATAAAGAATTATGTAGCGGGTGCAAGAGTTGTGTTTTAGCTTGTATGGTAAGACACGATGAAAATGAAAATATATATACTTTAGATTTAGAAAATCTAAATAACGATAGTAGAAATCATATAGAAATAGATAAAAAAAGCAACCCAGTTCCTATTGTGTGCAGACACTGTGATACTCCTGAATGTGTATTAACATGTATGAGTGGAGCTATGAGCAAAGATAAGGAAAGCGGAATAGTTAGTTATAATAAAGAAAAATGTGGAGTTTGTTACATGTGCGTTATGGCATGTCCATATGGACTTTTAAAACCAGATGATACAACCAAACAAACTATATTAAAGTGTGATATGTGTGAAAGTATAGGATATCCTAAGTGTGTAGCTAATTGTCCAACTGGAGCAATAATGTTACAGGAGGAGGTTACTCATGAAGTATGTAGTTCTGGGTGCTAGTGCTGCTGGTATAAATGCTATTAAAGTTTTAAGAGAATTAGATAAAGAAGCTCAAATAACTTTGATATCTAAGGATGACTTTATTTATTCAAGATGTATGTTGCATCATGTTATATCTGAACATAGAACTGTTGATAGCTTAAATTTTGTAGAAACTGATTTTGATGAAAAATATAAAGTTGAATGGCTAAAAGGATGCACAGTATCTAATATAGATGTGGATGATAAGCTAGTATACATAAATGAAAAATATGAAAATGTATGCTACGATAAACTTTTAATAGCAACTGGAGCGTCATCTGCAATGCCTCCTATAAAAAATTTAAGAGAAGCAAATTTTGTATATGGGCTTAGAAATATAGAAGATGCACATAGTATAAGAGAGAAAGCTAAGGTTTGTAGAAAGATAGCTATACTAGGTGCAGGGCTTGTTGGTATAGACGCTTTAGTTGGACTTTTAGAATATGAAGGATTAGAAATATCTGTAATATATAGAGAGCCCTTTATTTTAAATAGACAATTGGATGAATATTCTGCTTCAGTATATGAAGATAAATTTAAAGAACAAGGCGTATCACTATATCCAGATGCATCTGTAAAAGAAATTTGCATAAATGAAAATAAAAATATAATAGGTGTACTTTTAGAAGATGAAACTCATATAGATTGTGATATGGCTATTGTTGCTACAGGTGTTATACCTAATGCTAGTTTTATAGATACTAATATCATAAACTATGATAGAGGAATAATTATAGATAAAACATGTCAGACTAATATTAAAGATATATTTGCAGCAGGAGATGTAGTTGGTAAAAATGCTATATGGCCTTTGGCTGTAAAACAAGGTATAGTTGCAGCATATAATATGGCTGAAATGAAAAAGGAATTAGATGATGATTTTATCTTTAGAAATACTATGAATTTCTTAGGAATACCTACTGTTTCATTAGGAAGAGTAGACATAATTGATGAAAACTCAGTAGTTAAAATTAGAAGAGATAAATCGGGGTATAAGAAGTTTATAATAAAAGACGATATACTTCAAGGAACTATAATTCAGGGAGATATATCTTATATAGGAATTCTTACTCAATTAATTAAAAACAAGATAAAAGTAGATGATTTAGAAAATAAAATATTTGATATAGGATATGCAGACTTTTTTTCTATTAAAGGAAATGGAGAGTTTTGCTATAATATATAATACTAAAGGCTATAGATTAATCTATAGCCTTTAAATATATGGATATAGGAGAAAATGATGGAAGTTTATGCATTGGTAGGAGAAAGTGGATCTGGAAAAAGTTATAAAGCTTTGGAGTTAGCCTATGAAAATAATATAAATTACATAATAGATGATGGTATATTAATACATAAAAATAAAATACTTGCTGGAATATCTGCAAAACAAGCTAATACTAAAATTGAAGCAGTTAAAAGAGCCATATTTAATAATGATGAACATAAAGAAAATGTAATAAATAAATTAGCAGAAGAAGATATAGATAAAATATTAATAATAGGAACTTCTAACAGGATGGTAAATCAGATATCAGATGTATTAAATTTGGGAAATATACATAAAAAAATTTATATTGAAGAAATATCTACGGAAGATGAGATAAGAATTGCAAAGAAATCAAGAGAATCGGGAAACCATATAATACCAGTTCCTACATTAGAAGTTAAATCTATTGCTAGTGGATTAAGCATAAATCCTATAAAGAAGCTATTTAAAAAAACGAATAAAGAATCTATCGTTGTAGAAAAAACAATAATAAGACCTACATTTAGTTATATAGGTAGATTTTATATAAGCAAAAATGCTATTAATCAAATAGTTTTTCATGAATTATCTGAATTTGAATATATAAGTAAAATAAATTATGTGAAATTTGATGATAAAAATGGAAATTTAGAAATTAAGATAGGAATAGAAATTAATTTATTTGAAGGTATTAACACTGTTTTTCAATTGCAAAAACATATAATAAAGGCTATATATAAAACAACCTTAATAAATGTAAGTAGGCTTGATATAAGTATAAATAAAATAAAGAATGTTAAATAAAAAACTAATAAGAATTATATACAAAAGCTAAAAAAACTATGTTATAATCAAACTGTAACAAAGGGAAAACATTTGCAAGGTAAAGATTTTAGGGATAAAAAATTATAAATATTTTTAAGGGGGCTTTTAAAATGGCTGAAAAAACTTTAAATGTTCTAGAAATAGCAAGATCTCAAGTTAAGACTGCTTGTGATAAGTTAGGGGCTGATCCAGCAGTATATGAAATATTAAAAAATCCAATGAGAGTGTTAGAAGTATCATTCCCAGTAAAAATGGACAATGGGACTATAAGAACATTTACAGGATACAGATCACAACATAATAATGCATGTGGACCATTTAAAGGTGGGTTAAGATTCCATCCAGCGGTTTGTATGGATGAAGTAAAAGCTTTATCTACTTGGATGACTTTTAAGTGTTCAGTAGTAGGAATACCATATGGTGGAGGAAAAGGTGGTATGGCCATCGATCCTACAGAATTTTCTCAAGGAGAATTAGAAAGAATATCTAGAGGTTTCGCTAGATCTATAGCTCCAATAATAGGAGAAAAAGAAGATATACCAGCTCCAGATGTTAATACAAATGGTCAAATAATGGCTTGGATGGTTGACGAGTATGCTAACGTTACAGGCGAATTCCAACCAGGAGTATTTACTGGAAAGCCTGTTGATTTCTACGGATCTTTAGCTAGAAATGAAGCTACAGGATACGGAGTTGCTACAATGGCTATGGAAGCTGCTAAGAAAAAAGGTATAGATGTATCTAATGTTACAGTAGGACTTCAAGGATTCGGAAATGTTGGAAGCTTTGCAGGTATGTACATAGACGAAGCAGGTGCAAAAGTAATATATGTAGAAGACCATACAGGAACTATATATAATAAAGATGGAATAGATATGAAAGCTTTAATGGCTTACAATAAAGAACATAGATGTATAAAAGGATTCCCAGGTGCTGAAGCATTTGATGGAAGTGTTATAACTACAGAAGTTGATATATTAATGCCATGTGCATTAGAAAATCAAATAACTTCAGCTAATGCAGCTGATATAAAAGCTAAAATAGTATGTGAAGGAGCTAATGGACCAACAACTCCAGAAGCAGATCACATATTATTTGAAAAAGGTATAACATTAATACCAGATATATTAGCTAATAGTGGTGGAGTTACAGTTTCTTACTTTGAATGGGTACAAAACTTAATGAGATACAACTGGAGTTTTGATGAAGTTCAAGAAAAACAAAAAGTTTTAATGATAAAAGCATTTGAAGAAATATGGGCATTAGCAGGAGATCATAATGTTGAAATGAGAACTGCTGCATATATGATGTCTATAAAGAGAATAGCTGATGCTATGAAATTAAGAGGTTGGTATACAGAAGCTCCTGTAAAAGAAGTAGCTGAATCTTTAGTTTAAAATTAAATTTAAAAATTAAAATAAATAAACGTTTTTAAATAAAAAAGTATGAACTTACAATTGCACAATTGCAAGTTCATACTTTTATTTATATATAAAAAGGCAAATAAAAAAAGCACATAAAAAACATGCACTAATATTTGCTAAAATAGGTAAATTTATTTACTTTTTGAAAAATATAGTATATAATAATTATAAAATGTATATAAAAGTTATTTTTGGATAAAATAAGAAGTTTTAAAATTTTAATATTATATGCAAGGTATAAATTAACTATTGTTTAATATAAGAATACTATATAATTTGTAACAATTATTTACAAAAAAGTTACAAATTATAAATATAAAATTAATATAAAAATATCTTGTGTATTAGTATTTTATCCTGCATAGGTTTCAGCTATGAAAATAACACATAAGAAAACTTATGGTGAATTTTTGGAGGGAAGAACATTATGAAGAGAAAAATATTAGTACCAGTATTTGCATCGTTTATGGCATTATCAATGAATGGAATAGCGCATGCAGATGACACGAAAACTGAAAAGGCAACAGATAAAAAAGACGTTAATGAGAAAAAAATAATAGATTTAGAAAACTTTAAAGATGTAGATTATAAAGTTGCAGTTGTAAAAGAAGGCGTAGCTGTAAAAGTAAGACAACAAGGTTCAGTTCAAACTATAGCATACGAAGGTGACCAATTCAAAATAGTTGGAGAGCAAGATGGATGGTATAAAGTTCAGTTAGATGATGAAACTGAAGGATGGATAGCATCTAGATTTGTTGACGTAAAAGGTGCAGATGCATACGTAACAGCTGAAAATGTAAACTTAAGAAAAGATGCTCATGTTGAATCTGAAGTTCAAGATAACTTAGGATTATCTACAAAAGTAGAAGTAGTAGATACAAAAGATAACTGGGTAAAAGTTAAAAATGGAGATAAAGAAGGATATATAAGAGATTTATACGTATCTGACAAAGCTCCTGTAGTTGAAGAAGAAACTAAAACTGATGCACAAGACCAAAATAATGGACAAGCTTCAGATGAAAATCAAACTTCAAATGATAATCAAGCAACAAATGAAGAACAAACTTCAAATGATAACCAAGCATCAAACGAAGAACAAACTTCAAATGATAACCAAGTATCAAATGAAGAACAAACTTCAAATGATAGCCAGGTATCAAACGAAGAACAAACTTCAAACAACACTAATAATAGTGAAGTTAACAATAACAACAATAACAATAACAACAATAACAATTCTAATACAGAAGAAAAGCCAGCTCAAAAGCCGGTTGAAAAGCCAGAAGAGAAGCCAGCACCACCAGTTAACAATACAAATGCTGCTAGCGCTGTAGTAAACTTAGCTTATTCTAAATTAGGATCTCCATATGTATGGGGAGCAGAAGGTCCAAGTAGCTTTGACTGTTCAGGACTTACATCATATGTATTTAGAAATGCAGCTGGAGTATCTTTACCAAGAACTTCAGGAGCTCAATATGGAGCTGGAACATCTGTAAGTAAAGCTAATTTACAAGCAGGAGATTTAGTGTTCTTCGCAACTGGCGGAGGTGGAATAAGCCACGTTGGTATATATGTAGGTGGAGGTCAAATGATACATGCACCTCAAGAAGGAGATGTTGTTAAAGTAAGTAACATAAACTCATCTTACTGGCAAAACACTTATGTTGGAGCTAAGAGAGTATTATAATATAAAAAATATAGAGTAGTTTTAATTGTAGAGTACTACAAATTAAAAACTACTCTTTTTTTATGTGAAAAGAGTAGTTAAAAAGTTAAAAGTAATATTGACATCGCTTGCTAAAGGTGATAAGCTACTATAAAAGAAAAAATTAAAATACTTTTAAATTTAGTCCAGAGAGGCTAAAAAAGGAGGAAATATACGATGAAACTAAAGGGAAGAAATTTAATCCAACCAGAAGACTTTTCGATAAATGAAATAGATGAAATTCTATCATTATCTCAAAATATAATTGACAATCCGTCAAAATACTCGCATGTTTGTGAAGGTAATTTACTAGCAACCTTATTTTATGAACCATCAACAAGAACAAGATTTAGCTTTGAAGCTGCAATGAATAGATTAGGTGGAAGAGTAATTGGTTTTTCAGAGCCAAATTCATCATCAACATCTAAAGGAGAAACATTAGAAGACACTATGGAAACAGTATCTTGTTATGCTGATGCTATAGTTATGAGACATCCAAGAGCAGGTTCAGCTCTAGAAGCATCAAGATTTGCTAGGGTACCATTTATAAATGCAGGAGACGGAGGGAATCAACATCCAACTCAAACACTTACAGATATTCTTACAATAAAATCACTTAAAGGAAATTTAGAAAACCATACTATCGGATTATGCGGAGATTTAAAAAATGGAAGAACAGTTCACTCGTTAGTGAAGGCTATGGCAAGATATAAAAACACTAAGTTTGTATTTATATCACCTAAAGAACTAGAAATGCCACAGTATATAAAAGAAACTATAAAAGATCATGATTATGTTGAAACTAACAGTTTAGATGAAGTTATAAAGGATTTAGATGTGCTTTATATGACTAGAGTTCAACGTGAGAGATTTGAAGACCAAGAGCAATATGACAGGCTTAAAGATTACTATATACTTACTACAGAAAAAATGGAAAAAGCTAAATCAGATATGTTAGTTATGCATCCATTGCCAAGAGTAAATGAAATTGATACAGATGTAGATAAAGATGAAAGAGCGGTTTACTTTGATCAAGCAAAATTCGGTATGTATGTAAGAATGGCTTTAATAATGAAGCTTTTGGGGGTAGACAAGAATGAATAGACTTCTTATAAAAAACGCTAGAATAATTGATGCTAACAAAGATTTTAAAAGTGATTTGCTTGTAGAGAATGGTAAGATTTCAAAAATTGATTCAAATATAGATTTAGAAAATATTAAGGTTATAGATGGAGAAAATTATGTATTAATGCCTTCGTTTATAGATTTACACACTCATTTAAGGGATCCTGGATTAACTCATAAAGAAGATTTAGAAACGGGACAAAAAGCAGCTTTGAAAGGTGGATTTACGGTACTTTGCCCTATGGCAAATACTAAACCTGCTTGTGATAATAAAGATGTTATGGAGTATATTTTAAATAAAGCTGAAAAGTTAGATTTATGTGATATAAAACAAGTTTGTGCTATAACTAAAAATCTTGAAGGACAAGAAATAATAGATATAGCTAGTATGAGAAAGTATACTGATTTGTTTTCGGATGATGGATATACACTTCATAATGAAGAAATAATGAAAGAAGCTTTAAAAATGTCTAAAGAATTGCATTTTAAGGTTTTAACACATTGCCAGCCAGAAGAAATAATAGTTAAAAGAGATTTAAAACTGCTTAAAGAAGTTGGTGGCAATCTTCATATATGTCACATAAGTTTAAAGGATACTTTAGATGAGATAAAAAAATATAAAAATGATGGATATAAATTTACTTGTGAAGTAGGACCGCATCATATTTATGGATATGGACTTGACTATAAGGTTAATCCATCCTTTGCAGAGGAAGACGATATGAAACATCTTATACAAGGGATTAAAGATGGATATATCGATATGATAGGAACAGATCATGCTCCTCACACAGTAGAAGACAAACAAAATGGAGCACCAGGGATATCTAATATAGAGGTAGCTTTCCAAATGGTTAACAAAGTATTTAGTGAAAATAAAATATCATTAAATAAGTTAAGTGAGATGATGAGTTTAAATCCTGCGAAGTTGTTAGGGTTAAATCAAGGGTTAATTGAAGAAGGATTAAGAGCAGATTTAGTGTTAATAGATGCTGAATATGAAAGTGTTATAGATACTAAAAAGTTTTTATCAAAAGGAAAAAATAATCCATTTGATAATCAAAAAGTTGTAGGTAAAGTGATTATGACTATAAGAGACGGAAAAATTATGTATGACATAAAGGGGGATATGTAATGTATAAAATATTAGAAAATAGATATATTGGTGAAGATATGTATTTCATGAAAGTAGAAGGTAAGTTTGAAGCAAAAATGGGACAGTTTTATATGCTAAGAGCTTGGGATACATATCCATTACTATCAAGACCTATAAGTGTACATGATATAGATGAAGATGGGATATCATTTTTATACAAAGTAGTTGGAGAAGGAACTAAAATATTGAGCTCTTTAAAAGAAGAAGATGAAATAAAGCTAGAAGGTCCATACGGAAATGGATATGAAAAAGTAGAAGGAAAGGTTGCTTTAGTAGGTGGAGGAATAGGTGTAGCTCCATTATATTTAGTAGCTAAAAATATTGAAAATTGTGATGCATATTTAGGATTTAGAAATGAATCTATATTAGAAGAAGAGTATAAGTCAGTTTGTAATGAAGTTAACATAGCATTAGGAGACACATTTGTTACGGATATATTAGATGTTGAAAAATATGATTATATATTAACTTGTGGGCCAACTCCTATGATGGAAAAGCTAGTTAAAATGACAGAAGGAACAAATACTAAAATAATGGTATCATTAGAAAATCATATGGCATGTGGAGTAGGAGCTTGTTTGGTATGTACATGCAAAACTAAGTTTGGTAATAAAAAAACTTGTAAAGATGGTCCAGTATTCTGGGGGGAGGACGTGATATTTAATGGCTAATTTAAATGTTAAATTCGGAGATATAGAATTTAAAAACCCTTTAATTATGGCATCAGGGACTTTTGGATTCGGAAAAGAATATGCAGAAATTTATAATATAGAACAATTAGGTGGTATAAGTAGTAAGGGTCTTACGATTGAGAAAAGAGATGGAAATAAAGGGATGAGAGTATGTGAGACTCCATCAGGGATGATGAATAGTGTAGGCCTTGAAAATCCTGGAGTAGTAGGTTTCATAGAAAATGAACTTCCGTTTTTTAAAGACTTAGATACGGTGAGAATTGCAAATTTAGGTGGAGGAACTTTGGATGACTATATAAGAGGTGTAGAGTTATTAAATGACCAGCCTATAGATATGATAGAGTTAAATATATCTTGTCCAAATGTAAAAGCCGGCGGAATGGCTTTCGGGATAAAGAATGAAGTTGCTAGGGAAGTCGTAAGAGCTGTAAGAGCTAAAACTACATTGCCTTTAATAATTAAGTTATCACCTAATGCTGAAGATATAGTTGGAATGGCTAAGGTATGTGAAGAAGAAGGTGCTGATGGAATATCATTGGTAAATACATTTAAAGCTATGGCGATAGATATAAATAAGAAAAAACCTGTATTTGAAAATATATATGCTGGGCTATCAGGACCTGCTATAAAACCAATAGCTCTTAGAATGGTTCATGAAGTTTGTAATGCAGTTAGTATCCCGGTTATGGGTATGGGTGGAATAACTAATTGGCAAGATGCTATAGAGTTTATTATGGCTGGGGCTACTTGTATACAGGTTGGGACTGCCAACTTTATAAATCCTAAAATAGGATTAGATATAATCAAAGGAATAGAAGATTATATGGATAGAGAGGGAATAACAAACTTAGATGAAATAAGAGGGATAGTTTAGGTAGATTTGAGGTTAAAAAAGACAAAAATATTAAACTTAAAATAAGAGGAGATTATAATTATGAGTAATGTAAATGTTGTTGAAATATTAAAAGAATGTGATGCTTTATTAGAAGGCCATTTCTTGTTATCTTCAGGAAAGCATAGTAATAGATACGTACAATGTGCTAAGGTTTTAAGATTTCCAAATCAAGCGGAGAAAGTATTAAGTACAGTTGTTGAGCAAATAAAGGATTTGGGAATAGACTTAGTTGTTGGACCTGCTATGGGAGGAGTTATAGTTTCTTATGAGTTAGGAAGACAATTAGGTAAAGAGTCAGTATTTACAGAGAGAAAAGATGGGGAAATGCAATTAAGAAGAGGATTTGAAGTTAAACCAGGAGATAAGATAATCATAGCTGAGGATGTTGTCACTACTGGTAAATCTACTATAGAAACTAAAAAAGCTTTAGAAGCATTAGGTGGAGAAGTGATAGGTGTTGCATGTATAGCTGATAGAACTAATCACGATATCGGGATGCCGATATATAGTGCTATAAAATTAGATATAAAAGTTTATGAAGCTGATAATTGCCCTTTATGTGAAGCTAAAGAAATAGCTTTAGTTAAGCCAGGAAGTAGAGAATTTAAAGAATTAGGAATGTAGATAAATCAAAAAATAAGGATGTAGATAATATTATCTACATCCTTATTTTTATTTTTTGAAATTTACGTAGTTTTCAAGTTCATCTATAAATAAAGTTGTTGTGCTTGAGGGTTTTATTCCTTTAGGAGTAATAAAAGAAAAATATCTATTATAAGTTTCACTTAAACTTACTGTAGATAAAGCACGACCTTCTGAGTCGGTAACTAGTTTAGATATAATTGATATGCCAAGGTCGTTCTTAACGGCTTCTTTAACGGCATGATTGCTACCAAGAACCATTATTTGGCGAGGGGTAATTTTATTGTTACTTAAAAATATATTTAAATATTCTCTTGTACCAGACCCGTCTTCTCGAACTATCCATTTTTTATTTTTTATAGAATCTAAGTTGAAGTTACTTTCATCTATACCAGATTCAGGTGAGAAAGTTAATACCATGCTATCTTTAAAGAAAAATTCTTGGTTAAAATCAAAAGAGGAAAGGCTACCTTCAACTAAACCTATATCTAATGTAGAACTTTTAACTTTTTCACAAATTTTATATGTATTTTCTACAATCATTTCCACTTCTACGTCAGGGTACTGTTTAGAAAATAGAGCTAAAAATTGAGGTAAAAAATACTCAGCAATAGTAAGACTAGCTCCTATTTTTATATGACCTTTTATAGAGTTAGACATGCTATTTAACTCATCTTTAATAGATTCTATTGATGTTATTATTTCTCTGGCTCTTTTATATAAAAGATAACCATTGTCTGTTATAGATATAGTCTTTTGTTTTATAGACCTATTTATAAGAGTTGTATTAAAATGAATTTCTAAGTTTTTTATATGGGTACTAACGGTTGGTTGTGATAAGTTTATGCTTTCACCTGCTTTAGTAAAATTTTGATGTTCTACAACTGCAATGAATGTTTTGAATTCTTCAATCAAATGGAAAACCTCCCTATTAAGAAATCATTTAAAAATTTAATCATTATTATGATATATATCTATTTTACCAATAATAATAACTTTGGTATACTATTTTATATAAATAAATAATGAATTTTATAAAATATAGATAAATTTAATAAAGACATAATGTACAGGAGGTGGTTTAAGTGAAAGAATTGATAAGTAAATTAGAAAACTATCCAATCGGAATATGTGGGACATCCTTGGCATTTATCACATTAGGGAACTGTTGGTTAGTAAATGGGATTTATTTTATAAAGATAGTAGCTATTATATTTGCTATTTGCGCAATAGCATTAATGCTATTAAAAATAATTATATTTCCAAAAACAATGATAGAAGAAATTAAAAATCCTGTAGTAGGAAGTTTTTATCCAACTATAGATATGGCAGGATTATTAATAGCATCTTATTTTTTAGATTTAGCACCAGGGTTCGCTAAAGGATTATGGCTTACATGCATAGTTGTACATGCAATTATATTTGTGGTGTTTTTAACATATAGAGCGAAAAATTTCAAGTTAACAGACATGGTTCCAAGTTGGTTTGTAATACTTATAGGAGTAGTAGTTGCGAGTGCATCGAGTAAAGGTATGGGACATCCGTTATTAGCTCAATATTTATTCTATTTCGGATTTTTCTGGTATGTTGTAGCTTGGCCAGTTATGTTATATAGAGTTTATAAATGTGAAAAATTAGAAGATCATAAGTTACCTACTATTGGAGTTATGGCAGCTCCTGGAAGTCTTTGTATAGTAGGGTATCTTACATCATTTTCGAATCTAAATCACTTTATATTAGGTTTTTTAATAGTAACATCTTTATTTAATTTAGTTTTGGTGTACACATATATAACTGATTTTATAAGAAAAGGATTTAAACCAACTTATGCAGCTCTTACATTCCCTTTGGCTATAAGTGTTTTCGCAATGTATAAGACTAGTGCATATATAAGTAGTATGGGTTTAAATGGTGCAGAGCTATTTAAGTTTTTAGGTAATATAGAAATTTTCATAGCAACATATGTTATTTTTTATGTAATAAACAACTTTATTAAACTATTCTTAAGTACTTTAAGTCCTAAGTTAGAAAGTAGATTTGAGTCAAATGAAGGATTATTTGGACAAACTATTGGAGAAGAATCTCTTACTGATGATAAAGTAGAAGAAGAATTTAATGAATATGAAGAAGAAATTAGAAACAAATAAAAAATGTGTATCTTTAATTGAATTTTAAAATTAAGGATACACATTTTTTTTATATATTTAATAATTCTTTTATTTCATTACATAAAGCATCCAAATGATCAGGATTATTTATTAAATCAACTTCATTTATATTTACATATAGTACAGGGGACTGGTCGTATTCATTTATCCATTTTTCGTATCTATTGTGAAGATTAGTCCAGTAATCTAAATCAACAGCTTTTTCCATTTCTCTACCTCTAAGGTTTATTCTGTTGATTATAGTATCGATAGAACCATCTAAATATATCATTAAGTCAGGTCTTCTTAGATGAGGAACCATATCGTTAAATAAGTCTCTGTATGTTATATAATCTCTTTTACTCATTTTATTATTGTCATATAGATTTCTAGCAAAAATTTCAACATCTTCATAAATACTTCTATCTTGAATATTATTTAAGCCGTTACTATCTATTTCTTTTTGTTGCTTGAATCTTTGAGCTAAAAAATATAATTGTAAATGAAATCCCCAAGCATTTTGATCTTTATAAAAGTCTTCTAAATATGGATTTTCATCAACTTGTTCAAAGTGAGTTTCAAATCCTAGTTTTTGTCCTACTAATTTAGTCAAAGTAGATTTTCCAGCTCCAACATTACCTGCAACGGTAATAAATAAATCTCTATTAAGTGGTTTGTTACACTGATTTACCAATTTAAACATTAAATGGGCCTCCTAAGTCCTTAATTGCATTCTCAACCTTTTCTATTATGAAATTTCTATCATTTTCATTATTTAAAAAATCTAAATTTGAATTGTCTATTTCTAATATTATAGGTTCTTTACCTACAAAGTTATGTTTTATAGATAAAGGATTAAAATAATACTTATATTCATTGCTTAATTCATGTATATAATTTTTATCCATTTGTCTTTCAAAGCTTCTATCTCTCATAGCTATTCTTTTCATCAAAACATCTGTTTTTGAATTAAGATATATTACTATATCCGGTTGAGGTAAGTCGTTTATAAAAATATTATACATTTGTTTATACTTATAAAATTGCATGTTATCAAGTGTGATACCTGCGAAAATAAGGTTTTTAATTATGTGATAATCACTAATAACACATTTACCTTCAATTAAAATATTTTTTTCGGTATCTTCAAGTTGTTTTATTCTATTAAAAAGAAAAAATGCTTCTGTTTGTAAAGCATACTCTTTTATATCAGTATAAAATTTTGATAGGAATGGGTTTTCTTCAACTATTTCTCTAAGTAAAGTATAGTTGAAGTGATCATTTAATATATTTGCTAATGTTGTTTTACCAACCCCTATAGGCCCCTCGATAGCTATAAATACACCTCTATTGTTCATATAATCACCTTCTAAAAAAATAATGTCTTATGTATTTTAGCAAAAAAAGTTTATCAATTCTACTCTAGACTTTTTAAATTAAATTTGTATTATAAAAATAGTTAATTTAATTTTATAAAAATATGGGTAGAATTAAAGGTATAAACTTAATTAAAGGGAGAAATTAAAAATGAAAGTATATGAAAAAAATAATGTAGTTGTTTTAGAAAAAGTAGCAGACTTTGATCCGAAGCATATATTTGAATGTGGGCAATGTTTTAGATGGAAAGTTCAAGATGATGGATCGTATACAGGAGTAGCTAAAGGTAGAGTAATAAATGTATCTAGAGAAGGAGATACGGTTTATTTAAAGAATACTAATTTAGATGATTTTAATAATATATGGAAAGATTATTTTGATTTAGATACAGATTATGGGAAAATAAAAAATCAATTAAGAAATATGGATGAGTATTTAGAAAAAGCAACAGAGTTTGGTTGGGGAATAAGAATTTTGCGTCAGGATCCTTGGGAGATGATAATATCATTTATAATATCATCTAATAATAGAATTCCTATGATACAAAGAGCCATATCTAATCTATCAAGAGAATATGGAACTTATATTGGAAAATATGATGGAGTAGATTTCTATGATTTCCCTACACCGGAGCAATTAAATAAGGCTTCTGTAGAGGAAATAAGAGCTTGTTCTACAGGATTTAGGGATAAGTACATAAAAGCTACAACAGAATCTGTTGTAGACAACAATGATGATGTATATAAATATGGAAAGTTAGATACAGAGGATTGTAGAAAAGAACTTATGAAGTTTAATGGTATAGGTCCTAAAGTTTGTGATTGTATAGCTTTATTTGGAATGCAAAAGTATGATACATTCCCTGTTGATGTTTGGGTTAAAAGAGTAATGCAAGAGTTTTACGTAGAAGATGACATGAGTTTGCCTAAAATTAGAAAATATGCTATAGATAAGTTTGAAGACTTATCTGGGTTTGCACAACAATATCTATTCTACTATGCACGTGAATTAGGAATAGGAAGATAATTAAAGGAGGTAGCATGGGTGCTTTAGAGATACTGGTCCTAGGATATGTAGCAATATCTTATATAGCTGGTATTATAGTTTCTATTAATATAATACTCCAAAATAGAGATCCAGCAAAAACTATGGCTTGGTTATTAATCTTTATATTATTACCGGGAATAGGATTAGTTATATATGCTGTATTAGGACGAAATATAAGAAAAAGAAAGATATTTAAAACACAAAAACTTGCTACAAACATAAAGGAAAATAATTTATTTAAAAATATGGAGTCAATAGAAGAATTAGTTGAACTTGAACAAAAAGCTATAAAAGGTAATAAAGTAATAAAAGATAATCATTATGACGGCATAAAAAAGAAAGTAATAAGTTTACTTTTAAATACTGGAAAATTTCCATTTACAACTAATAATAATGTTGAAATATTTATAGATGGGAATGAAAAATTTAAAAAATTGATACAGGATATAGAAAAAGCTAAAGAACACATTCACTTAGAATATTTCATAATAAAAGATAGCGAAATAGGAATTAAATTAAAAAATTTATTAATAAAAAAAGCAAATGAAGGCGTAAGCGTAAAAATTTTATATGATGATGTTGGTTGTTGGAGATTTTGGTTCCATAGACAATTTTTTAAAGATATGAAAAGTGAAGGAATAGAGATAGTTCCTTTTTTACCAGCTAAGTTTCCTATAATAGGAGGTAAGCTAAACTATAGAAATCATCGTAAAATAGCTATAATTGATGGTTACATAGGATATACAGGTGGAATAAATATAGGTGATGAATATATGGGTAAAAATAAAAAGTTTGGATATTGGAGAGATACTCATATAAGAATAGAAGGAAGTTCTGTATATATGTTGCAAATGGTATTTTTAATAGATTGGTACTATACAACTAAAAATATGGCATTTGATGAAAGATATTTTCCTAAATTAGATAATAAGGGTAATTCTATGATTCAAGTTGTTGCAACTGGGCCGGATAGTGATTGGGAAGCTATACATTATGCTTACTTTTCGGCTATATGTAATGCCAAAGAAAGGGTATATATAGAAACCCCATATTTTATACCAGATGAAAGTTTATTAAGAGCATTAAAAAGTGCTGCACTTAGCGGAGTTGATGTAAGAATTATATTCCCAAGTATCGCAGATCATAAGATAGTTCATCATGCTTCTTATTCATATTTTGATGATATTTTAAGATCGGGAGGAAAAGTTTATTTATATAAAAAAGGATTTATACATTCTAAAGTCGTAATTATAGATGATAAGATTTCATCTACAGGATCTGCGAATATGGATTTAAGAAGTTTTATGTTAAACTTTGAAATAAATGCATTTATGTATGATGAAGAAATAATAAGTAAAATAACTGATGATTTTTATGAAGATTTAAAAAACAGTGAAGAAATAAATCTTGAAGATTTTGGGAAAAGACCATTTATTAAAAAATGGGCAGAATCTGTAGCGAGATTATTTTCTCCAATTTTATAAACGAATTTGATATGTGAGGTTATGTCGAGCAAAGTAAAAATTTCTCGCATAAAAAATCAATCAAATCAAATTAAAAGTATTGAAAAATAAAAAAAATTGAGATATTATAAAACTGTTAGCACTCTACAATATAGAGTGATAAAAAAGTTAATAAAAATTTTACATATATAAATTTCATTAGGAGGGATAATTATGAAAATAAGACCATTGGCTGACAGAGTAGTTATAAAGAAAGTTGAAGCAGAAGAAAAAACTGCAAGTGGTATAGTTTTACCTGGCGCAGCTAAAGAACAACCTCAAATGGCTGAGGTAGTTGAAGTAGGGCCTGGTGGAATAGTAGATGGTAAAGAAATTAAGATGGAGTTAAAAATAGGAGATAAAGTGATCTTTTCTAAATATGCAGGATCAGAAATTAAATTAGAAGGTCAAGAATATACAATACTAAAACAAAGTGAAATATTAGCAGTAGTTGAATAATTATTTAAGGGAGGATATTGAGAAATGGCTAAAGAAATAAAATTCGCGCAAGATTCAAGATCAGCATTAGAAGCTGGTGTAAATAAATTAGCAGATACAGTAAAGGTAACTTTAGGACCTAAAGGAAGAAATGTTATATTAGATAAAAAATTTGGATCTCCACTTATAACTAATGATGGAGTTACTATAGCAAAAGAAATAGAGTTAGAAGATAGATTTGAGAATATGGGAGCTCAATTAGTTAAAGAGGTTGCTACTAAAACTAATGATGTGGCTGGAGATGGAACTACAACTGCTACTGTACTTGCTCAAGCTATAATAAGAGAAGGTTTAAAAAATGTAACAGCGGGATCAAACCCAGTATTACTAAGAAAAGGAATACAAAAAGCTGTTGAAGTATCAGTTGAGGAATTAAAGAAACAATCAAGAACTATAGAAACTAAAGAATCTATATCTCAAGTTGCTTCTATATCTGCTGGAGATGAAGAAGTAGGTAATTTAATAGCTGAAGCTATGGAGATAGTAGGTAAAGATGGAGTTATAACTGTTGAAGAATCTAAAACTATGCATACTGAATTAGATGCTGTTGAAGGTATGCAGTTTGATAGAGGATTTGTATCAGCTTATATGGTAACTGATGTTGATAAAATGGAAGCTGTTTTAAATGATCCTTATATATTAATAACAGATAGAAAAATAACTAATATACAAGATATATTACCTGTACTTGAGCAGATAGTTCAACAAGGTAAAAAATTATTAATAATAGCTGAAGATGTAGAAGGTGAAGCTTTATCTACATTAGTAGTTAATAAATTAAGAGGAACATTTGAAGTTGTAGCTGTTAAAGCTCCAGGATTTGGAGATAGAAGAAAAGCTATGCTTGAAGATATAGCAATACTTACTGGAGGGACTGTTATATCTGAGGAATTAGGATATGACTTAAAAGAAGCAGATTTATCAATGTTAGGTAGAGCTGGATCTGTTAAGGTAACTAAAGAAAATACTACTATAGTTGATGGGTCTGGAAATAAGAAAGCTATAGAAGATAGAGTAGCTCAAATTAAACATCAAGTAGAACAAACTACTTCTGAGTTTGATACTGAAAAATTAATGGAAAGATTAGCTAAGCTTGCTGGTGGAGTAGCTGTTATAAAAGTTGGAGCTGCTACAGAAGTTGAAATGAAAGAAAGAAAGCTAAGAATAGAAGATGCTTTAAATGCTACAAGAGCGGCTGTTGAAGAGGGAATAGTTGCTGGTGGAGGAACTGCATTAGTTAGTGTGATACCAGTTGTAGATAAGTTAATAGAAGAACTTGAAGGTGAATTTAAGGTTGGAGCTAAGATAATAAGAAGATCTTTAGAAGAACCATTAAGACAAATAGCTACTAATGCTGGTCTTGAAGGCGCTGTTATAATACAAAAGGTTATAAATGAAGATGCTGAAATAGGATTTGATGCTTTAAATGAGAAGTATGTAAATATGATAGAAGCTGGTATTGTTGATCCAACTAAGGTTACTAGAAGTGCACTACAAAATGCTGCATCTATAGCTGGGGTGTTCTTAACTACTGAAGCGGCTGTTGCAGACCTTCCAGAAAGTGAGCCAATGCCAGGAATGGGTGGAGGAATGCCTCCAATGATGTAGACGAGTTAATAGCAAATTTTTTGATGGGGGTTCGTGTTGATTATAGTTGTTCCATTCACTTAAATACCGGTAGGGCGTGGTCTTTAACGTTTCTTCAACAACTATAATTAACACTACGTCTAGGACAATATTTACTATTTAACTTGTTTCGTTAAGAAAAAATAAAATATAATAGTATATATAAGAGGTAATTTGAAGGTATTTTTTCAAATTATCTCTTTTTTGTACACAAATACTATATAAATTTGGGTGACTGGAAAAGGTATGCTTAGTATGTTAGAATTAGTATTAAACAACTTATGATAATGGGGGTTACTTATGGATATTAGGGATTTATTAGAACAGGTTAAAAATAATGATTTAGATATAGATTTAGCTATGGATAAGTTGAAAGATTTGCCTTATGAGGACATAGGGTATGCTAATATTGATCATCACAGACAGATAAGAAATGGATATCCAGAGGTTATTTATTGTGAAGGTAAAAGTGATGAGCATATTTTAGGTATTATAGATAGAATGAATGAAAAGGGTTCAAATATTTTAGGAACCAGATGTAAAAAAGAAACTTTCGAAAAAGTTAAATCAATATACCCTGATTGTGAGTATGAAGAACTTTCTAGGATTTTAAAAATAAATAATAAACCTATAGAAAATATAGGTAAAGGTAAAATTGTAGTCGTTACTGGAGGTACTTCAGATATTTCTGTTGCTGATGAAGCTTATTATACGGCTAAATTTTTAGGTAATGATGTTGAGCGAGTTTACGATGTTGGAGTAGCTGGAATACATAGATTATTAAATAAAATGAATATAATTAATGAAGCGAGAGTATTGATAGTTGTAGCAGGTATGGAGGGAGCACTACCTAGTGTTATAGGTGGATTAGTTGATGTTCCTGTTATAGCAGTTCCTACATCAGTTGGATATGGAGCTAATTTTGGTGGGCTGTCAGCTCTTTTGACTATGTTAAATAGCTGTGCATCAGGGATATCTGTAGTTAATATAGATAATGGATTTGGAGCTGGCTATTTAGCTGCTACAATAAATAAATTAGACTAACATGAAAGAAGGTATTTGCATGGAAGAAAGAATATTATACTTTGACATAGTAAATGGGATATCAGGAGATATGACTATTGCAAGTTTATTAAACTTAGGGGTTCCAAAAGAAATATTTTTAGAAGAAATGAAAAAACTTAATTTATGTGATGAGTTTGATATAGAAATAGATTTTAAAAATGAAAGTGGAATAGTAGGTACAAAAGTTAACGTAGCAGCTAAGGAAACTCATGCACACAGACATTTAATAGATATTTTTGATATCATTGATAACTCTTATTTAAATGATAATATAAAAGAAAGAGCTAAAAAAATATTTATGACTGTAGGAGAAGCTGAGGCTAAGGTACATGGTACTACTATAGATAAAATACATTTTCACGAGGTAGGGGCTATAGATTCTATAGTTGATATAGTAGGATGTGCTATTTTAATAGATTTATTAAATATAGATAAAATATATGCAAGTACAGTTCCTGTGGGATCTGGATTTATAAAATGCGATCATGGTATTATGCCAGTTCCAGCACCTGCAACTATTGAGATATTAAGAGGTGTACCAGTTATATTAAATACTGTTAAAGGGGAATGTACTACTCCTACTGGAGCAGCAATAGTAAAGACTTTATGTGATGAATTTGTAGATACTATAGAATTTGAAGTTAGCCAAATTGGATACGGAATAGGGCATAAAAAATTTGAAATACCAAATATGTTAAGAACTATATTAGGTGTAAAAAAAAAGAAGAAATAATATATGAAATTAATGCAAATATAGATGATATGTCATCAGAGATATTTTCTTATTTATATGAAAAGTTAATTGAAGAAGGCGCGCTAGATGTATATACTGAAAGTATATATATGAAAAAAAATAGACCTGCAGTTAAATTATCTGTTTTGTGTAATGAATCGAACCTAGATAAATTTATTGAAATTATATTAATAGAGACAAGTACATTTGGGGTTAGATATCAAAAATATAATAGAAGTATTTTATCTAGAAAATTTGAAAAGTTAAATTGCGAATTTGGAAATATAACTATTAAGATAGGTTTATATAACAATAAAGTTGTGAAAGTTACACCTGAGTATGAAGAGTGCAAAAAAATAGCGAAAGATGCTAATATATCCATAAAATCAGTATATGATAGTATAAATTGCTCAATAAAAAATAAATTCATGTAAAAATGTTGACACAAATGCGAAAATTTGATAAATTAATAAACAACTTATACAAATTGTATACAAAATTATAGATAAAATATCACTCATATATACTCAGAAATATGGTCTGAGAGTTTCTACAAGGGTACCGGAAATATCCTGACTATGAGTGAAATTATTATAGCAAAACTCTATCATCAATAAGTAAACATATAGGCTGATATTATATCCCTATAAGTTAGCTATAAGTAAAAGAGTTTTGAGAACCTGTATAGTAATTTCACTTATAAACGAAGTTATTATACAGGTTTTTTTGTACCCTTTTTTAAAAAAAGTAAAGTTTTGCAATTTAAAAAGTATAAAAAACATTTGATTATATAAAAATAAGAAATAGTATAAAAAAACGAAGGGGGCAACCGATATGGCAAAGATATTAAAAGAAGGATTAACATTTGATGATGTACTTTTAGTTCCTCAAAAATCAGAGGTTTTACCTAAGGATGTTAGTACACAAACGCAATTAACAAAAACTATAAAATTAAATATACCATTAATGAGTGCTGGTATGGATACAGTTACTGATTCTAAAATGGCAATTTCAATGGCGAGACAAGGTGGTATAGGAATTATACACAAAAATATGTCTATAGAAGAACAGGCTTTAGAAGTTGATAAAGTAAAAAGAAGTGAAAGCGGAGTTATAGTAGATCCATTTTTCTTATCAAAGGACCACACAATACAAGATGCTGATGATATAATGGCGAGATATAAAATATCGGGTGTGCCAATAGTAGATGACAACAATAAACTAATTGGGATAATAACAAATAGAGATATTAAATTTGAAGCTGATTTTACTAAAAAAGTAGATGAAGTTATGACTAAGGAAAACTTAGTAACTGCAAGAGAAGGAATTAACTTAGTAGAAGCTCAACAAATATTAAAACAACATAAAATAGAGAAGTTGCCTATAGTTGATGAAGAAGGTCACTTAAAGGGATTAATAACTATAAAAGATATAGAAAAGAAAATACAATATCCAAATTCTGCCAAAGACTCTCAAGGTAGATTATTATGTGGAGCTGCTCTTGGAATAAGTACTGACTTAATAGATAGAGTAGATGCATTAGTTAAAGCTAATGTAGATGTAGTTGTATTAGATAGTGCACATGGACATTCTATGGGAGTTATAAATGCACTTAAACAAGTAAAAGAAAGACATCCAAAGCTACAAGTTATAGCAGGAAATGTTGCAACTGCAAAAGCTACAGAAGATTTAATTCAAGCTGGAGCTGACTGTGTAAAAGTAGGTATAGGACCTGGTTCTATATGTACAACAAGAGTTGTTGCAGGTATAGGTGTTCCACAAGTAACTGCTGTTATGGATTGTGCTGAAGTTGGACATAAGTATGGAGTACCAGTAATAGCTGACGGAGGAATTAAATTCTCTGGAGATATAGTAAAAGCATTAGCTGCTGGAGCTTCAATATGTATGATGGGTTCTATGTTTGCAGGAACTGAAGAAAGTCCAGGGGAAACTGTATTATATAGAGGAAGATCATATAAAACATATAGAGGAATGGGATCTATAGGAGCTATGGAAAAAGGTTCTAAAGATAGATACTTCCAAAATGATGCTAAGAAATTAGTTCCTGAGGGTGTAGAAGGAATGGTTGCATATAAAGGTAAAGCAGAAGATATAGTATACCAAATGATAGGCGGAATAAGAGCTGGTATGGGATATTGTGGAGCAGCTACTATAAAAGATTTAATGGAAAATGCTGAGTTTATAAAAATAACAGCAGCTTCATTAAAAGAAAGTCATCCACATGATATAACAATAACTAAAGAAGCACCAAATTACAGTACTCAAGGGGAGGTATAAAATATGAAAAAACAACATGAATTAGTTTTAGTAATAGATTTTGGTGGACAGTATAACCAATTAATCGCTAGAAGAGTTAGAGAAAACAATGTATATTGTGAAATATTACCACATACTACTGATATAGAAACAATAAAAGCTAAGAATCCAAAGGGAATAATATTCACAGGTGGGCCTAATAGCGCATACTTAGAAGAATCTCCTAAAATAAACAAAGAAATATTTGAAATAGGAGTACCAATACTTGGAATATGTTATGGAGTTCAATTAATGGCTCACTTACTAGGTGGTAATGTAAGAAAAGGGAATAATAGTGAAAAAGAATATGGAAAAACTGCTATAACATATACTACTTCAAACATATTTGAAGGAATGAGTACTAATACTGTTTGGATGAGTCATACAGATTTAATAGATGTTCTTCCAGAAGGATTTGAAGTTGCTGCATACACTACTGATTGTCCAGTAGCTGCTATGCACAATCCATCAAAAAAATTGTACGGAGTTCAATTCCATCCAGAAGTTGAACATTGTTTAGAAGGAGATAAAGTTTTAAGAAACTTCTTATACAATGTTTGTGAAGTAACTGGAGATTGGACAACAGATTCATTTATAGAAGAAAAAATAAAAGAAATAAAAGAAACTGTAGGAGATAAGAAAGTACTTTGTGCTTTAAGTGGTGGAGTAGATTCATCAGTTGCAGCAGTACTTGTTCATAAAGCTATAGGAGATAATTTAACTTGTGTATTCGTAGATCATGGTTTACTTAGAAAAAATGAAGGTGACGATGTTGAGAGAATATTTAGAGATAAGTTTGATATGAACTTAATAAGAGTTAACTGTGAAGATAGATTCTTATCTAAGTTAAAAGGAGTAACAGAGCCTGAGTCAAAGAGAAAAATAATAGGTGAAGAATTTATAAGAGTATTTGAAGAAGAATCTAACAAATTAGGAAAGATGGACTTCTTAGCTCAAGGAACTATATATCCAGATGTTGTAGAAAGTGGACTTGGAGAAGCTGCTACAATAAAATCTCACCATAATGTTGGTGGAATACCAGAAGATATAGAATTCCAGATAATTGAACCTTTAAGAGAATTATTTAAAGATGAAGTTAGAAAAATAGGTTTAGAACTTGGAATAGATTATGATTTAATATTTAGACACCCATTCCCAGGACCAGGTCTTGGAATAAGAGTTATAGGTGAAGTAACTAAGGAAAGATGCGATATCTTAAGAGAAGCTGATGCTATATACATGGATGAGCTTAAAAAAGCTGGATTATACAGTGAAATATGGCAAGCATTCGCTACTTTACCAGATGTTAAAACTGTTGGAGTTATGGGAGATGAAAGAACATATGCTTATCTAGTAGGGATAAGAGCTGTTACATCTTCTGATGGTATGACTTCAGATTGGTATAAAATGCCATATGATGTATTAGAGAAAATCTCTAATAGAATAGTTAATGAAGTTGATGGAGCTAACAGAGTAGTTTACGATATAACTAGTAAGCCTCCAGGAACTATAGAATGGGAATAAAAAAGTTTATTCGAACACTTTATTAATAGATATAAAAAAATAAAAAGCTTATGCTTTTTATTTTTTTATAATCACCTATGTACGCCAAATTATCATCATCGGAGGAAAAATATGAAAAATGAATCAAAATCTAGTAGTAATATTTTAGAGAAACTTTTTAAGTTAAGCCAAAATAATACTAATATTAAAACGGAAGTTTTAGCAGGTGTGACAACTTTTATGACCATAGCTTATATATTAGTTGTAAATCCTACTATATTAGGACAAGCAGGCATGGATAAAGGGGCTGTATTTACAGCAACAGCTATAGCGTCAGCAATAGGATGTATTATAATGGGATTACTTGCAAACTATCCTATAATATTAGCACCTAGTATGGGAATAAATGCATTCTTTACCTATACAGTGGTTTTAGGAATGGGATATACTTGGCAATTTGCACTATGTGCCATGTTTATAGAAGGTATTATATTTGTTTTATTAACAGTAACTAATGTTCGTGAAAAAATAATAGAGTGTATGCCAGATGTGTTAAAACATGCTATAACAGCTGGAATAGGGTTATTTATAACATTTATAGGTCTTGTAAATGCAGGAATCGTGCAACAAGGCGGTGCTATAATATCATTGGGAAATATCCAATCTCCAGTTGTATTACTTTCAATAATAGGTTTGATGATAGCCGCTACACTATTAATTAAAAATGTAAACGGAGCATTCTTAATATCTATAATAATAACATCTGCAATAGGTATGCTATTTGCTATAGTACCTATGCCGACAGGCGTAATAGATGTACCACCATCTATACAACCAGTGTTTATGAAAGTATTTGAAGTCGGGAAAAGTCAAATATTTAGTCTAGATATGTTAGTTATAGTTCTTACATTATTATTTGTTAACATGTTTGATTCAATAGGTTTCTTATTAGGAATAGCTCAAAGAGCTGATTTATTAGATGAAAATGGAAATATGCCTAATGTAAAAAAAGCATTATTGGCTGAATCAGTTTCTACAACTATATCTTCATTATTAGGAACATCAACTTTAGCTACTACAGTTGAAAGTGGATCTGGAATTGCGGTTGGAGGAAGAACTGGATTAACAGCATGTGTAACAGGAATTTTATTTTTCATATCATTGTTCTTTGCACCGTTATTTGTTTCTATACCAGCACAAGCAACAGCGCCAATACTTATATTAGTTGGATTCTTAATGGCTAGTTCAATATTAAAAATTAATTTTGATGATTTTACAGATGCTATACCAGCATTTATAACATTTATAATGATGCCTTTATCTTACAGTGTTGCTGATGGAATTATGTTTGGTATAATATCTTATACTTTTTTAAAGTTAGTTAGTGGAAGAAAAGAAGAAACTAAAATTTCATTAATAATATTAAGTGTAATATTTATTTTGAAATTTGCATTTTTATAAGATTAACAATACTTCTAAGTATATAGATTATGCTTAGAAGTTTTTTTATGGTTAAAAAACAAAAAGGTAAAAAATGGAATTTAATTAATAAAACATAAAATTAAATATAAAAAATTAATGTTTATCTTATTATTTTAAAGGGTATTTATACAAACTGTGATAACTAATATCATTGTAGTCAATTCAAATATCAATTCAGTATTTTTTTTATTTTCAAAAACATGATTAATATTGTTAAAAATAAAACAATTTTTAAATTATAAAATATTTTTGGTGAATGTAATAATTATGTAAACAAAAACTATGAAATTTTTGTCAAATATTGATGTATAATGGAGAAAAAAGAGCCGAGGGGTGAATTATATGGAAGAAAGATTAGTAGGTATAATTACGAGCAAGGATAAGAACTGGAACAAAAGATGGAAATATAATTGTGCTATATTTATAGTAAGTTATATTTTCATGGGGGCTGTTACGGGGATAACCAATGACTCATACATATCATATCTAAACTTAACAGTACCAGATGTTGTAAAAGGTTTACCAATGTATACATCAGTAGCAACCTTCATCATGGCAATGACACTTTTATTAGTTAATAAATTGGGGTACAAGAAAATAATATTATGTGCACCAGTAGTATTAATAGGGGCATTACTATCTTGTATTTATAGTAGTAATGATAAAGTAATTCTTGTAGCAAACATCTTAGTTAACATTGGAGCAGGTATGTTTGATTTTATATATCCGCTTATGTTCACATCATATACACCGAAAGAAAAAAGAATATCAATGTTCGCAAGAGTAATGTATTGCAACTTGATAAGCCAGTCAATTTTAACATTTTTAAATGGAAAAATAGTTGTATGGAAATTTAGTCAGTATTTAGGGGTAAGTTATGACAAAGCTTCTATATTATCTGAGAATGCAAGTAAATTAAATTCAACTCAAATGGGATACTATATAAATTCATATGAATTTGCTTTATGGATTGCAGTAGTATTTACAGCATTAGCACTAATTTGTTTATTCTTCTTAAGAGAAAGAGTAGAAGATTATAGAGAATCAGAAGAAGAGATTCGTGCAAGAAAAGCAGAAAAGAAATTTGATGTTAAAATATTCCTTAACAAACACATAATAATGTGGGTTGTAATCTTTAGTATAATAAGATTTGGAGCATTATTAATAACTCCATATTTCCCAATATATTTAAACAATTTCTTACATATAAGCAGAGGTACAGTTTCTACTATAATCACAATGCAAACGTTAGCCATGGTTTTAGGATTCTTAGCAGCACCTTATTTGGAGAAAAAACTAGGGTCTATAGTTACGATATCGTTATCAATGGTATTATGCATACCACTTATGATTATAATGGCAAATGGAACTATATTCGGAGGGAATATTGCATGGATAATAGGAGGAGTATTATTCCTAAGATCAGGATTTGCTAATGCATCTAATCCAATTCAACAATCATTACCGCTTACATTTGTACCTAAAAATTTAGCACCAGCATATAGTTCATTTATACTAATATCAAACTCTATAGTAGGTATATTTGCAGGTATATTTGCTAGATACTCATTATTAAAAACAGATGCAGGATATGGACAAGCATATTATATAGCTAGTACATTATATTTTATAGCAGCAGTACTATTATTAGTAGTATTTATTAAAAAATATAATAGAGGATTAAGTGAAGAAGAAATAAAAGAACATGAAGTAAAAGAAGAGTTTGTAGAAGCAAAATAAAAAATAAAAAGGCTACCTTATGATATTTAAGAAATCATGAGGTAGTTTTTATTTTGATATTAAAAAATCGAACAATTAATTTAAAAAAAATGAAAATATTCGTAAAAAAGCTTGAAGTATTACGAACGATATTATATAATTAGGTTGTAAGATAAGTTAAAAGACGAACGAAATCATAAATATATATTATAAAATTAGGAGGTATGATATGCAAATAGCACAAACTTCGAAGAATAATAAATCTATTTTGGAAAAAGTCTTCAAGCTAAGCGAGCATAACACAACGGTTAAAACAGAAATAATAGCAGGAATAACAACATTTATGACAATGGCTTATATATTAGTGGTAAATCCTAGTATATTAGGTGATGCAGGAATGAATAAGGATGCAGTATTTGCAGCAACTGCAATAGCTGCATTTATAGGAAGTACCATAATGGGATTATTAGCAAACTATCCAATAGCACTTGCACCGGGTATGGGTTTAAATGCATTCTTTGCTTATACAGTAGTTTTACAAATGGGATATAGTTGGCAATTTGCACTTTGTGCGGTTTTAATAGAAGGTTTAATATTTATATTATTAACAGTAACTAATGTAAGAGAAAAAATTATAGACTGTATACCAGGTGTTTTAAAGCATGCTGTTACAGCAGGTATAGGTTTATTTATAGCTTTTATAGGATTAGTAAATGCAGGTATCGTAGAAGGTGGAGGGGCAATATTACAACTTGGAAATATGCAAAGTCCAACAGTTTTACTTTCTATAGCAGGGTTGATAATAGCGGCTGTATTACTTTCAAAAAATGTTAAGGGTACATTTTTATTAGCGATGGTAGTTACTACAGCTATCGGTATTGTAGGAGGATTAGTTCAATTACCTTCAGCAATAGTTTCTTCAGTACCATCATTGAAGCCAGTATTTTTACAAGCATTCTCAGTTCCGATGGATCAAGTATTTAGTTTAGATATGGTGGTAGTTGTATTTACATTCTTATTTGTTGATTTATTTGATACAGTAGGATGTTTAGTAGGTGTAGCATCTAAAGGGAATATGTTAGATGAGAATGGTAAATTACCAAAAGCTAAAGAAGCTTTATTTTCAGATGCTATAGCAACTACAGCAGGAGCATTACTTGGGACTTCAACTGTTACAGCATATGTTGAAAGTGCTGCAGGAATAGGTGAAGGTGGAAGAACTGGATTAACAGCAGTAACTACAGGAATATTATTCTTATTATCATTATTCTTTGCTCCAATATTTACATCAATACCACCGCAAGCAACAGCTCCGGTACTTATATTAGTAGGAGTTATGATGGCAAGTTCACTACTTCAAATAGATTTTAGTGATTTTACTAACGCTATACCAGCATTCTTAACATTTGCGATGATGCCTTTAGCTTACAGTATAGCAGATGGTATTATATTCGGGATAATATCATTCACAGTGTTAAAGTTAGCAACAGGAAAGAGAAAAGAAGTAAATATATCATTAATACTTCTTTCAATCATGTTTATACTAAAGTTTGTACTATTATAAAATAATTAATTAAAAAAATGATCGGATAAAAAACCTATTTATTGAAAATAGGTTTTTTTATTTTGTTATGAGGGTAAATAATGAGTATAAAAAAAGGTTAAACACATATTTTAATATGAGCTTAACCTTTTTTTATACTTAGTTCTAGAAGTTTTCTGCTTTTATTTCGTAATATCCTTGTGGATGTTTACAAGCTGGACAAACTTGAGGAGCTTCTGTTCCTGAATGAACGTATCCGCAAACAGTACATACCCATTCATGTACTTCAGGTCTTTCGAATACTATTTTTTCTTCTATATTTTTAGCTAATCTTAAAAATCTATCTCTATGATGAGCTTCTATTGTATGTATATGAGTGAAAGAAGCTGCTATTTCTTCAAATCCTTCTTCTCTAGCTTCTGCAGCAAATTTTAAGTAAAGTGTATCTTCTTCATTTTCACCTTTAGCAGCAGTTTTTAAGTTTTCTAAAGTAGAAGCCATTCCTACTCCATAAGAACCTGTAACTTGAACATCTTCTCCAGTAAAATCATTTAATAAATATCTAAAGAAAATTTTACCATGCATTTCTTCGTTGTGAGCAGTTTCGTCAAATATGTCTCCTATTTGAACGTATCCTTCTTTTCTAGCTATTTTAGCATAGAATTGATATTTATTTTTTGCTTGTGATTCACCTGCAAATGCATTCATTAAATTTTGTGCTGTTTTAGTTCCTTTTAAAGATTTCATCTTTAATTCATCTCCTAAGTATAAATTATAATTTTTTGTTATTTTACATAGATACCACTTTAATAAAATTTAAAACATGTTAATTAGAATTCTAATATTTTCGTAATTTTGAGAATTAATACAAAATTATTTTGAATTTGTTTGTTATAAGTAAGTTGAATGAAAATCAAATAAGTTGTGAATTATATTAGATAGTAAAATTTTTCAATAAAAAGGAGGGAAATAATGAAATTATATAGTGTATTAATAACTAGTATATTTATTTCGGGATTTTTAATTATAGGTTGTGCTAGCAGTACAGACACTAGTAATGAGTATAAAGAAAAAAACATAAAAGAAGTAACATATGAAAATACAAAGAAAAAATTAAGTGAAGAAGAAGCTATAAATTTAGTAAAGGAATATTTGCAAAGAGAAAAATTATATATTCCAAATTTTATTGAAGTAGATAGTATATCAGGGGATGTTTATACTATACATATTTATGATGTAATTAAAAATGAAGATGAAAGTCACATTGCTACAAGTGGATGGTTTGAAGTTAATATGTATACTGGAAAAATAACGGATATAATGAACGAATAGTAATATACTAGATATAGACATATAATACAAGTAACTAACTTAATAGGGGGTTATAGCATGAATAAAGTTAACAATAAAAAAATATTGTTTTTATGTATTGATACAATTTATGCCGTTGTATTTGGATTAATTATAGGTGCAGGGTTTGGAGTTGATGTAACTAAAAAATTAAATGAATACTTTGGATAGATAGTATGTTTTAAAAAAACACTTATTTAAGTAAATAATATTTACTTAAATAAGTGTTTTTTATATATAAAATAAAAAATACGAACGAAATAAAAAATATGGTTGATAATATACGGATAATAGTATATTATTTAAATATAAAGTTCGTTATATAATACGTATTTAAATTTAAATAAAAAAGAAATAAGTACGTAAAATTAGGAGGATTATGATGAAAATAGCAGTAGTTATGGGTTCGAAGTCAGATTATCCAAAGTTAGACAAGGGAATTGAGCTTTTAGAAATGTTCGGAATTGAAGTTGAAGTAAGGGCATTGTCAGCTCATAGAACACCTAACCAATTAATGGCGTTCTTAAAAGAAATAGAAGAAACTACAGATGTGATAATAGCAGCAGCAGGAAAAGCAGCTCATTTACCAGGAGTAATAGCATCACATACTTTAATACCAGTAATAGGATTACCAATAAAATCATCTACAATGGATGGACTAGATTCACTTCTTTCAATAGTTCAGATGCCACAAGGAATACCTGTAGCTACTGTAACTATAGATTCTGGAATAAATGCAGCATTAATGGCTGCACAAATAATGAGTATAAAATATCCAAAGATAAAAGAAGAATTAAAGAACTATAGAAATGAAATGGAATTAAAAGTTTTAGAAGATGATAAAAATTTAAGGGGGTAATCAAAGATGTTACTATATGAAGGAAAAGCAAAACAAATATTTAGTACAGAAAATGAAAATGAGTATTTAGTTTATTATAAAGATGATGCAACGGCTTTTAATGGAGAAAAGAAAGCCTCTATAAATTCAAAAGGAATATTAAATAACAAAATATGTACAGCAATGTTTGAAATGTTAAAAAAAGAAGGTATAAAAACTCACTTTATAAAAGGTGTATCTGATAGAGAAATGATAGTTAAGAAAGTGGAGATATTACCACTAGAAGTAATAGTGAGAAACATAACAGCTGGCTCATTTTGTAAAAGATATGGAATAGAAGAAGGAATAGTTTTAGATGAACCTATATTTGAATTATCATATAAAAATGATGACTATGGAGATCCGATGTTAAATGATGATCATGCAGTAGCTATGAAACTTGCAACAAGAGATGATATAGCATTTTTAAAACAAGAAACCTTAAAAATAAATGAAATAATGAAAAAGTTTTTCTTAAAAATGAATTTTAAATTAGTTGATTTTAAATTAGAATTTGGAAAAGATGTTAATGGAAATATTATATTAGCAGATGAAATATCTCCTGATACTTGTAGGCTTTGGGATGTAGATACTAATGAAAAGTTTGATAAAGATAGATTTAGAAGAGACTTAGGTGATTTAGTAGAAGGATATACTGAAGTTCTTTCTAGAATAGAAAACTAATTAGGGGGAATTCAAATGTGTGGTGTAGTAGGAATATGTTCAAACAAAGATATATCTAAAGAACTATACTACTCTTTATACTCTATACAACACAGAGGACAAGAGAGTTGTGGAATGGCGGTTTTAAACGATAATCAAATAAACTATAAAAAGGATATGGGACTTGTAGGAGATGTTTTTAAATCATCAGAACTTGATAGGTTGCAGGGGAATATAGGAATCGGACATGTAAGATACTCAACTGCTGGAGGGAGCAGTTTATCTAATTGTCAACCGCTAGTAGGAAGATGTAGAAAAAGACAGTTATCAATAGCACATAATGGAAACCTTGTTAATGCAAATTATTTAAGGAACATGTTAGAAGAAGAAGGATATATGCTTCAATCTAACTCAGATACAGAAGCTATACTTTGTATATTGGCTAGATATTACAAAGGAGATATAGTTGAAAGTTTAAAAATAACAATGGATTATATAAAAGGTGCATACTCATTGGTTATAGCAAGCAGTGAAAATGAACTTGTTGCAGTTAGAGATCCACATGGATTTAGACCATTGTTATTAGGTAAAAAAGACGATACTTATATAGTAGCATCAGAAGATTGTGCAATAAATATCTTGGGTGGGGAAGTTATAAGGGATATTGAGCCAGGTGAAATTATAGTAATAAAAGATAATAAATTAAAATCATATCATTATAGAGAAAATTACAAACCAATAAAATCAAGTTGTATATTTGAACATATATACTTTGCAAGAAATGATGCAACTTTAGACAACGTAAATGTTTATGAGTTTAGAGTGAAGTGTGGGGAGATATTAGCAGAAAATGAAGATATAGAAGCAGACATAGTAGTACCTGTACCTGATTCAGGATGGGCTGGAGCTATAGGATATTCAAATGCTAGTGGACTTAAGCTTACAGAAGGGCTTGTTAAAAATAGATATGTTGGAAGAACATTCATAAAACCTACTCAGGAAGAAAGAGAAATAGGTGTCAAAATAAAGCTAAACCCATTAAGTAGTGTAGTAAAAGGAAAATCTATTGTTTTAGTAGATGATTCGGTAGTTAGAGGAACAACTTCAAAGCAGATTGTTAAGTCATTAAAAGATGCAGGAGCTAAGGAAATACATTTAAGAATAACTTCACCAGAAGTAACACATTCTTGTTATTACGGAATAGATACTCCACATCGTTCAAACTTAATAGCTTCGAAGTATGAATTAGAAGAAATCAAAGAATATATAGGTTGTGATACTTTGAAATTCTTAAAACTAGAAGGAGTTTTAGAAGCAACACAAAATAAATCAACTTTTTGCAAGGCGTGTTTCGATGGAAAATATCCAGTTGAAAAAATTGATGAGGAGGAACTATTATCATGTTAACTTATAGAGCTTCAGGTGTAGATATAGATGAGGGCAACAGAGCAGTAAATCTTATTAAAAACAAAATAAAAGGAACATATGACAATAATGTTATTGGAGATTTAGGAAACTTTAGTGGACTGTATAGTTTAAAGGATTTTGTAGGAATGGAAGAACCTGTACTTCTTTCTTCTACAGATGGAGTTGGAACTAAATTAAAATTAGCTCAAATGTTAAATGTTCATAATACAGTAGGAATAGATTTAGTAGCAATGTGTGTTAATGACCTTATATGCCAAGGTGCTAAACCATTATTTTTCCTAGATTATATAGCTACTGGTAAGCTAATACCTGAGCAAATAGATGATATAGTTTCTGGAATCGTTGAAGGTTGTAAATTAGCAGGATGTGCACTTATTGGAGGGGAAACTGCTGAGATGCCAGGTATGTATTCTGAAGAAGATTATGATTTAGCTGGGTTTTCAGTTGGAATAGCTGATAAGAATAAGATAATAAGTGGTCAAGATGTTAAAGTTGGAGATGCTTTAATAGGAATAGCATCAAGTGGAATACACAGTAATGGATATTCATTTATAAGAAAAATTTTCTTAGAAGAATATAAATATGAATTAACTGATTATATAGAAGAATTAAAAATGACTTTAGGAGAAGCGCTTCTTGTTCCGACGAAGATATACGTGAAACTTGTTATGGAGTTAATATCTAAATTTGAATTGAAAGCAATTGCTCATATAACAGGTGGAGGAATTATAGAAAATATACCAAGAGTTATACCTAAGGGTCTTGGAATAGATATAAAAAAAGATTCTTGGGAAAAACCATCAATCTTTAAGATGATAGAAAGTTTTAATGCAATAGATGAAGTTGAGTTACACAAAAGTTTTAACATGGGTATTGGACTTTCAATAGTTGTAGATGCTGAAAAAGCAGAGGAAATAGTAAACTTTATAAATAAAAGTGGAGAGAAAGCATATATAATTGGTCAAGTTGTAGATAGTCATGAAGGAGTAACACTATGCTAAATCTTGCAGTTTTGATATCTGGAGGAGGAAGCAATCTTCAGAGTATTATAGATGGATGCGAAACTGGATATATAAATGGGAAAGTTAAGTTAGTTATATCTAATAAGGATAACGTTTATGGTTTAGAAAGAGCAAATAAACATAATATAAAATCTGTAGTTGAAAGTGAAGAATATAAGGTTATAGAGTTATTAAAAAAAGAAAAAATTGATTTAATAGTTTTAGCTGGATACTTAAAAATTATAAGCCCAACATTTGTAGAAGCTTTTAGAAATAAAATTATAAATATCCATCCATCATTAATACCGGCTTTTTGTGGAGAAGGATATTATGGGAAAAAAGTTCATAAAGCAGTTATAGATTATGGAGCAAAAATAAGTGGAGCTACAGTTCACTTTGTGGATGAGGGTGCAGATACAGGACCTATAATAATTCAAGCCAGTGTAGAAGTTAAACATAATGATACACCAGAGAGCTTGGGTGAAAGAGTGTTAAACGTAGAACATGAAATACTTAAAGAAAGTGTAAAACTATATTGTGAAAATAAACTAATTGTTAATGGAAGGGGAGTAATTATAAATGACTAAAAGAGCATTAATAAGTGTAACTGATAAGAGTGGGGTAATAGAATTTGCAAAACAATTAAATGAATTAGGATATGAAATAATATCGACTGGAAATACATTTAAAACCCTTAAAGAAAAAGGCTTAAACGTTATACAAATAGATGAAGTTACAAACTTCCCGGAAATGCTAGACGGAAGAGTTAAGACATTAAATCCATATATACATGGAGGAATACTTTACAAAAGAGATAATGAAGAACATGTTAAAACAGTAAATGATTATAAAATAGAAGCAATAGATTTAGTAGTTGTTAATTTATACGATTTTGAAGGTAACTTAAAAAATAATAAACCGCATGATGTAATGATAGAAAATATAGATATAGGTGGACCATCAATGATAAGGTCAGCTGCTAAAAACTATAAAGATGTAGCAATAGTAGTTGATGTAGCTGACTATGATCTTATAATAGAGAGTTTGAAAAATGGAGAAATATCATTAGAAGATAGAAAAAAATTAGCATATAAAGCATTTGCTGCAACAGCAAGATATGATGCATTAATATCTAATTACTTTAGAGATGAGGTAGGAGACAAATTCCCAGAAAACTTAACTATGACTTTTCATAAAGAAGATAGTTTAAGATATGGAGAAAATCCTCACCAAGAAGCTGTTTTATATACACAATCTAATGCTAAAAACCCGATATTAAATTATGAACAATTAAATGGAAAAGAACTTTCATTTAATAATATAAATGATTTACATGGATGTTTAGAAATAATGAGAGAATTTAAAGATAGTGAAGAGGTAACTTGTGTAGCTATAAAACATACTAACCCATGTGGAGTTGGAATTGGAAATAATAGCTTTGATGCTTATAAAAAATGTTATGAAGCTGATAAAACATCTATATTTGGCGGAATAGTAGGATTTACTTCAACAGTAGATGTTGAAACAGCTAAGAAACTAAATGAAATATTCTTAGAAATAGTAGTCGCTTATGATTTCACAGAAGATGCGCTTGAAGTTTTAAAACAAAAGAAAAATTTAAGAGTATTAAAGCTTTCAAATATAGAAAATAGTCGTCAAGGATTTGATTTAAAATACTTAGATGGAAAATTATTAGTTCAAGATAGAGATGAAAAATTACTTAATGAATATAAAAGTGTAACAGAAAAAGAAGCTACTAAAGAAATGTTAAGTGATATGGAATTTGGAATGAAGATAGTTAAAAATATGAAATCAAACGCTATAGCTATAGTGAAAAATGGTCAAACATTAGCTCTTGGATGTGGTCAAACATCAAGAATATGGGCACTAAAAAATGCATTAGAAAATAATCAAGATAAAAACTTTGAGGGTGCAGTATTAGCATCAGATGCATTCTTCCCATTTGATGATTGCGTAACTTTAGCTAGTGACTATAAGATAGCTGGAATAATTCAGCCAGGAGGATCTATGAAAGATCAAGATTCAATAGATGCTTGCAACAAAAACGATATGGTAATGGTGTTTACAGGGATAAGACATTTCAAACACTAGGAGGTAAATATATGAAAATTTTAGTTGTAGGTGCAGGTGGAAGAGAACATGCTATATGTTATAAGTTAAGCAATGAAAGTAGAGTTGAAAAAATTTACTGTGCTCCTGGAAATGCAGGGATTAGCGAGGTAGCACAGTGTATAGATATAAAAGACAATGATATAAAAAAACTTTTAGATTTTGCTAAAGAACATAAAATTGATTTAACTGTAGTTGGACCAGAAGTTCCATTAGTAGAAGGAATTGTTGATGAGTTTGAAAAAAGTAACTTAAAGATATTTGGGCCAAATAGAGAATGTTCAAAACTTGAAGGTAGTAAGGCCTTTTCAAAGGATTTTATGGTAAAACACAATATACCAACAGCCAAATATAAAGAATACACAAACTTAGATATAGCAATAAAAGAAATAGACTCATTTGGATATCCAGTAGTTATAAAAGCAGATGGATTAGCTGCTGGAAAAGGAGTAGTAATAGCACGACATCGTGAAGAAGCTATAAATACATTACAAGAAATGATGAATGATAAGAAGTTTGGAAATGCTGGTGAAAAAATAGTAGTGGAAGAATTTTTAGAAGGAATAGAAACATCTATATTAGCTTTCGTAGATAATAATACAATAGTTCCAATGGAAAGTGCGAAGGATCATAAAAAAGTATACAACAACGAAGAAGGTCCAAATACAGGTGGAATGGGAACTTTCTCACCTAGCAATATATACGATGAGAATTTATCAGAGATAGTAAAAAAGGAAGTCTTAGATAAAACTTTAGAAGGATTCAAAGCGGATAACTTAAACTACAAAGGAATATTATTTATAGGACTTATGATAACTGAAGATGGACCAAAAGTTCTTGAATACAATGTTAGGTTTGGAGATCCTGAAACACAATCAGTACTTTTAAGATTAGAAACTGATTTAAGCGAAATAATAGAACACATCTTAGAAAATAGATTAAGTGAAATAAAAATAAACTATGATAAAAAACATGCCGTATGTGTAATGTTAACTTCAGGAGGATATCCTGAAAGTTACGAAAAAGGAAAAGTAATAACAGGCCTTGAAAGTTTAGAAGAAGACATAGTAGTCTTCCATAGTGGAACTAAGCTAGAAAACAATCAATTACTTACCAACGGAGGTAGGGTTATTGGGATAACGGCAAAAGGAAATTCACTTGAGGAAGCAAGTATGAAAGTTTATTCAAATATTAAAAATATAAAATTTGAAGGAATGCATTATAGAACCGATATAGGAGTCTTATAAAATTAAACGGGGGTAAATACTATTATGACTATCACTAATTTAAAATCTTCAGTAAGAAGGCTATTGGTTGAAAAAAAGCAAGGATTTGACTCAGAAGCAAAACACTTAAAAGCTGACTTAGAAGAAAGTTTACACATAGATACAATAGAAAATTTAAGACTTTTAAATAGATATGATATACAAGGAATAGAAAATGAAGTATATGAAAAATCTACTCAAACAATATTTTCAGAGCCTAATACAGATAATGTATATGAAGAAAATATAGAAATAAATAAAAATGATAGAGTATTTGCTATAGAGTATTTACCAGGACAATATGATCAAAGAGGTGATTGGGCAGCTCAATGTGTTCAAATAGTTAATGAAGGTGTTAGACCTATTATAAATACAGCTAAGGTTGTTATACTTAGTGGAAATATAAGTGATAAACAATTTGAGCAAATAAAGTCATATTGCATAAACAAGGTTGATAGCAGAGAAGCTAGTTTAGAGAAACCTGAAACTTTAGAGATGGAAGTTGAGGTACCTACATCAGTAGAAACACTAGACAGGTTTATTGATTTTTCAGATGAAAAATTAAAAGATTTTATGAATAACATAGGACTTGCTATGACTTTTGAAGATTTAAACCATATACAAACATACTTTAAAGAAATAGAAAAAAGAAATCCGACTATAACAGAAATAAAAGTTTTAGATACTTATTGGTCGGATCACTGTAGACATACTACTTTTATGACAAAGATAGAAGATATAGTAATAGAGGAAAGTAAATACACGGAAATTGTAAGGGAAGCATATGATATGTATTTGCAATCAAGAAATAATGTATATGGAAATAAAGATAAAGATATTTGTTTAATGGATATAGCAACTATTGCTATGAAAGAATTGAGAAAAGAAGGTAAGTTAGAAGATTTAGATGTGAGTGAAGAAATAAATGCATGTAGCATAAATGTAGATGTTGAAATAGATGGTAAAAAAGAAGAATATCTAGTAATGTTTAAAAATGAAACGCATAACCATCCAACTGAAATAGAACCATTTGGTGGAGCGGCTACTTGTTTAGGAGGAGCTATAAGAGATCCATTATCAGGAAGAAGTTATGTTTATCAAGCAATGAGAGTTACAGGAAGTGCAGACCCTAGAACTTCTTTAGAAGACACTTTACCAGGAAAGCTAATGCAAAAGAAAATAACTACTCAAGCAGCTAATGGATATAGTTCTTATGGAAATCAGATAGGACTTACGACTGGACAGGTTGCAGAAATATATGATGAAGACTTTGTAGCAAAAAGAATGGAAATAGGGGCGGTAATAGCAGCAGCACCTAAAGAAAATGTAATAAGAGAGACTCCACGAAGTGGAGATGCTGTAATACTACTTGGAGGAAAAACAGGTAGAGATGGATGTGGAGGAGCTACAGGTTCTTCTAAAGAACATAGTGAAAAATCCCTACTTACTTGTAGTGCTGAAGTTCAAAAAGGTGACGCTCCTAATGAAAGAAAGATACAAAGATTCTTTAGAAATAAAAAAGTTGCTCAAATGATAAAAAGATGTAATGATTTTGGTGCTGGTGGGGTTTGTGTTGCTATTGGAGAAATTGCAGAAAGTATTGATATAAATTTAGATTTAGTACCTAAAAAATATGATGGACTTGATGGAACTGAATTAGCAATATCAGAATCTCAAGAGCGTATGGCAGTAGTTATTAAAAAAGAAAATATAGATGAGTTTATAAAAATGGCTGTGGATGAAAATCTAGAAGCAACTCATGTTGCTAATGTAACGGATAGTGGTAGAGTTAGGATGTTTTGGAACAATAAAGCTATCGTAGATATGTCTAGAGATTTCATAGAAACAAATGGCGTAAAGCAAACTACAAAAGTAGTAGTTCAAGCTATTGATAATGTTAAATTAAACAGTGAAGAAAAAGAAGTTAATATGGAACTAGCTATAGGAAAAGAAGTTAGTTTAAAAGATAGATTTATAGATACAATAACAGATTTAAATGTTTGCTCACAAAAAGGATTAGTTGAGAAATTTGATAATACAATTGGAGCTAATACAGTATTACTGCCTTTTGGAGGTAAATATCAAGCAAGTCCTACTCAAGGTATGGTTGCAAAAATTCCTGTTTTAAATGGAGAAACAAATACATCGACTATAATGACGTATGGATATAATCCAAAGATAGGAAAATATAGTCCATTCCATGGAGCTTTGTATGCAGTAGTCGAATCTGTGTGTAAAGTTGTGGCTATTGGGGGTAACTTTAGCACTATAAGACTTACTTTACAAGAATACTTTGAAAAGCTGGGGATAAGTGAAAAAAAATGGGGTAAACCGTTTTCATCACTTCTTGGAGCGTACTATGCTCAAAATAAACTGGAGATACCTGCAATAGGTGGAAAAGACAGTATGTCTGGGACTTTTAAGGATATAGATGTACCACCAACATTAGTATCCTTTGCTGTTGATACTGTGGATGCAAAACAGGTGTTATCCCCAGAATTTAAAAAATGCAATTCTACAGTTGTAATGTTATCAACAAATATATTAGAAAATAAAGTTATAGATTTTGAACAATTAAAGAAAAACTTATCTAAAATAACTCAACTTATAAGAGATGAAAAAGTACTTTCAGCTTATTCAGTAGGATATGGCGGAGTATGTGAGGCTATAAGTAAAATGAGTTTTGGTAATAAAATAGGATTAGAATTTAACAACAGCATAGATGATAATATGCTATTTAGTACTTCTTATGGAAATATGATTCTTGAATTAAAATCAGAAGAAGTTGAGAATATACTAGAAGATTTAAGTGGATATAATTATAAAGTATTAGGAAGTACTATAAAAGAAAAATCTATAATTATAAAAAATGAAGTTATCGATATAGATTTTCTATATAAAAAATATTGTGGAGTATTAGAAAATATATTCCCGACAAAAACTGATGAAATAAAAGAAAAAATAAAAACTATAAGTTTTGTAACGAATGATAAAAACAATAAATCTGGTATAAGCGTGGCTACGCCAAAAGTATTTATACCAGCTTTTCCTGGAACAAACTGTGAATATGACTCAGCTAGAGTATTTGAAAAAGCAGGAGCAAAAACTTCTGTAAAAGTATTTAAGAACTTAACTTATAAAGACATAGAAAGTTCTATAGATACTATGATTGAAGAAATAAAATCATCTCAAATAATAATGTTACCAGGTGGATTTAGCGCCGGCGACGAGCCTGACGGCTCGGGTAAATTTATAGCTACAGTATTTAGAAATCCTAAAATAATGGAAGCTATTAATGAATTTTTAACTAAACAAGATGGACTAATGTTGGGCATATGCAATGGATTCCAAGCTCTTATAAAATTAGGGTTAGTGCCATACGGTGAAATAAGAGATATAGATGAAAGTTGTCCAACTCTTACTTATAACAAAATAGGAAGACATCAAGCTAAAATGGTAACTACTAGAGTAGCTTCTAACAAGTCTCCTTGGCTATACGACACAAATGTAGGCGACATTCATAGCATAGCAGTTTCTCATGGAGAAGGACGCTTTGTAGCTGATGAAGAAATAATGAAAAAGTTAATAGCTAATGGACAAATAGCTACTCAATATGTAGATTTTGATGGTGAGGCAACATATGATATAGATTTTAATCCGAATGGATCTACTTTTGCAGTGGAAGGTATAACTAGTATTGATGGAAGAATTTTTGGAAAAATGGGGCACTCAGAAAGAATTGGAAACCAAGTTGTTAAAAATATTATAGGCAAAAAAGATCAAAAAATATTTGAATCTGGAGTTAAGTATTTTAAATAGATGTGAAATATAGGCTGTATTAAAATAGTGAGTATTTATTACTTACTATTTTAATACAGTTTTTTATGTTAAAAAAATTATATTTACTCAATAATTTTTGATAAGTCATAAAATATACTCATAACAATGAATTTGTTTTGACCATGAAGAATTTTAGGAAATGACCAAGTAGTTGAATACAGTAACAAAATAGATTTTTTGTTTTATATAGATAAATAAAATACTTAATATTTTATTTATTGAATATACCTATGACGTATATAAAGGAAAAATATCAATTAATATAGAATAAGCTTAAGTAAAGTTGAATATTAGGGTATTATTGTATATATAAAAAAATAATGCTTTTTTATATGTTTTTCGACAAGTTTTTTAAATTTTATGTGGTAGTATATATATGCCATATTTGGAGGAAATTTTATGGATATAAAAATTTGTGATACTTTATGTTGTCAAGGTAGTGCTAAATATAATGAAGATATAACTGGTATAAATTCTTTTGGAGCTTGGGTTTTAGATGGAGCGACTGGACTTAATAATAAAAATTTAGTATCAGATAAAAGTGATGCAAATTGGTATGTAAATTGGTGGAATGAATATTTACATAAAAATATAGATAAAAAAAGTACATTAAAAGAAATTATGAATGATGGAATAAATTTAATTAGTGAAGAATATTACGCTAATATAGATAAATACAAAATAGAAAAGTTAGACACACCGTCTAGTTCAATTGCTGCAATAAAATTTTATAGAGATAAAATCGAATATTTTTTATTGGGAGATTGTACACTTCATTTTAAAATTAAAGAAAAAATATATATTATAAAAGATAGATCCTTATGTTATTTAGATAAATTAGTATATGATGAGATGGAAAGTTTACCTAATTTACATCAACTTTCTTATGAAGAAATAAAAAGATCTGTTATGACAACAATAATATCTAATAGGTTAAAGAAGAATAAAAAAGATGGATATTGGATTTTAGATTTTGATAAGGAAGCTATAAATAATTCTTTAAGTGGATTTATAAATATAGAAGATAATATAAAGCTAATGCTAACTAGTGATGGATTTTCATGTATAAGTGATAGATATAATGAAATACACGAATATGAATTATTAAATGAGGTAGAAGTTAATGGTACTGGATTTATCTACAATAAGCTTAGAAAAATAGAAGATGATGATAAATTAACTATTAAATTTCCTAGGTTTAAGATAAATGATGATTCCTCATGTGTTTATTTAGACATAAATTTTTAATTCATTGATAAGGGGGAAGATATGAGGATACTACATATAATAACGCAAAAACCAAACAGCACCGGCAGTGGTATTTATATGAGTGGGATGATAAATGGATTTGATAAATTAGGTTATGATCAAGGGGTAATAGCTGGAATAGATAAATATGACTCTACTGAATGTTTTAATAAAAATATAAATTTTTATCCAGTAGTTTACAATACAGAAGAATTACCTTTTAATGTAGTAGGAATGAGCGATATAATGCCATACGAGAGTACTACATATAAAAGTATGAACTTAGAAATGGTTGAAAAGTTGAAAATGGCTTTTAGAATAAGAATAGATAAAGCAATAAGTGAAATTAAACCAGATTTAATAATATGTCATCATTTGTATTTAATAACTGCTTTTGTAAGGGAGATTATAAAAGATATTCCTGTGGTTGGAATATCACATGGAACATGCCTTAAACAAATACAGAGTCATGATTTACAAAAAAACTATATAAAGAAAAATATAGGCAATTTAAATATGATTTTTTCGCTTCACGACGAACAGAAAAAAGATATAATAGATATATTTGAAGTAAATGATCAAAAAGTATTTTCGCTAGGTAGTGGATATGATGAAAATATGTTTTTTAATAAAACAATAAATAATGAAATTATTAATATTACATTTGCAGGTAAGATTTGCAAACTCAAGGGAGTAGAGTCTTTAATAAAATCATTAGAAAAAGTAGATTATCCAAAGTCATTAATAAATATAAATATAGTTGGAGATGGAAGCGATAAAAAAGAATATGAAAATATATCGAATATTGCTAAAAAAAGTAAGTTTAATATAAATTTTTTAGGTAAAATAAAACAACAAGACTTAGCTAACTTATTTAGACATACTCATATATTTATATTACCATCATTTTTTGAAGGACTACCATTGGTTGTAATCGAGGCATTAGCTAGTGGTTGTAATGTAATTACAACAGATATACCTGGAGTTAGTAAATGGATTGGTGAAGAAATAAATACTTCAGGCAAAATAAAATATATAGATTTACCTAATATGAAAGAAATTTCAATTCCAATAGAATCTGAACTTTTTTTATTTGAAGAAAGCCTAGGAGTTGCAATAAATGAAAATATAGAAAGTATATTAACTCTTAATACTAGAAATAAATTATTAGATATGAAAGATAAAACATGGATAGGTCTTTGTAATAGATTAAAGAGTTTTATTGATTTCTCTGAAAAATTTAATGAAATGTAACATTATCACAGATAAAATTATAATAAAGTGATAATATAAATATATTAATAGTAATAAATAATTAAATTTTAAAATATTGGTGTAAGTTGGAGGATAAATAAATGACAAGACCATCACAATATCATAAAGAAGGATATAACTGTGCAGAGGCTATAATAAAATCATATAATGAAGATCATAATACAGATATACCAGTTGCACTAGGTAGTGGTATGGGAACAGGTGCAACAGTTGGAAGTTTATGTGGAGCTGTAAATGCAGCTATTTTAGTATTGGGATATTTAAAGGGAAGAGAAGACAATTCTCAATCTAATGATGCTAGAACTTACTCTAGAGAATTAATGAGTAGAGTTAGAGAAAAGTATGATAGTGAGATATGTAAAGATTTAAAAAGAAACAAGATTAGTTGTTCAGAAATAATAGATTTTTCATATGATGCATTAAACGATATCATTGAAAAGTAATATAATATATAAAAAAGATGGCTAATAGCCATCTTTTTTTATATGCTTAAATAATTAAATTTATTATTAATTTGTGTATAATAGTAACTCAAGGTTCTAAAATAAAAATTTACTTTGATTTAAAATTTAGAAGTTATAATATATGTAATATTTGATTGATAATAAAAGGAGATATGAGTATGAAAACGATAGGTGTTGTTACGGATGGATTATCTAAATTAGAAATTTTTTTGAATGAAAATATAAAGAAAATATTTAAGGATAGCATTAAAATTAATAATTATTTTTTTAATAATTTAAAAAAAGGTCAAATAATAAAAGATGATGTAGTGCTTGTTATGCTTAGAGAAAGGTCTATAAAAATCAAAGATTATGTAGATGACAGTAAAAAAATAATTATTATAAGTAGAAGTGTAAAGCAAAAGGATATTTATAAGTTGTTTTCACTACCTAAAGGGATAGATGTATTGGTAGTAAATGATAATGAACAGACTATAGTTGAAACCATATCTACACTATATCGTATAGGAATAAACCATTTAAACTTAATTCCATACGATAAAACAAGAGAATATAAAGATATAAAGGTTTGTGTAACTCCAGGAGAAGTTCATTTGGTTCCAAATTATATAGAAGAGGTAATAGATATAGGTCATAGATTTATTGATATATCTACCTTTTTACAAATTTTAACTAAATTAAATATAGATGATAAGGAGATAACAGAAAGGTTAATTAAATATTCAGAGGAAATTATAAGTCTTCATTCAGGTGTTAATCACACTTATAAAAACCTTACAGTAGAAAATGATGAATTAAGTTCTATTATAAGTTTATCTAAAAATGGTATGATATTAATTTCTAATGAGGGATATATAAAAGTTTGCAATGAGAGTGTAAAAAAGATTTTAGATATAAAAGAAGATATAGTAGGAATAAACATTAAAAATTTAATAGATAAAGATTTGCTTTCTATATTAAAATTAAAAAATCCAAAAGATGATGTAGTTAAATTTAAAAATAAATATATAACTGTAAACAAACATATCATAAATAGTTTTGGAAAAGATATAGCAATGTATTTTTGTATCCAGGAAATAACTTATATAAAAAAATTAGAACAAAATCTAAGCAAAATCCTTAGAGATAAAGGTCAGGTAGCTAGATACACTTTTGATGATATAAAAACTAACTCTTTAAATATGAAAAATACAAAGGAATTAGCAAAAAAGATATCTAAATCAGATTATACAGTTTTGATAACGGGAGAAAGTGGAACAGGAAAAGAATTATTAGCACAATCTATTCATAATGAATCGGAAAGAAGTAAGCAACCATTTATAGCTATAAACTGTGCCGCAATGCCTGAAAACTTACTAGAGAGTGAGCTTTTTGGATATGATGAAGGTGCTTTTACGGGAGCGTTAAAAGGTGGCAAAAAAGGATTATTTGAACAAGCTCATAATGGAACTGTATTTTTAGATGAGATAGGTGATATGCCTATATATCTTCAAACAAAATTACTTAGAGTTTTACAAGAAAATCAAGTTATGAGAGTTGGAGGACAAAGTGTAATTGATATTGATGTTAGGGTTGTAGCAGCTACTAACAGAGATTTACCTACCATGATAAAAGAAGAAAAGTTTAGAGCTGATTTATATTATAGAATAAATGTATTACCTATACATATTCCTCCTTTGAGACAAAGAAAAGATGATATAAATATGATGCTTAAATATTTTATAGATAAAGAAATAAACATAAGTACAGATGTGGAAAATGTCATAAATATATATGACTGGCCTGGAAATATAAGAGAACTTAGAAATGTGGCTATGTATATAAATACTATGTCATCAGGCGAGGAAGTTATTATAAGTGATTTGCCATATAATTTATTAAACATAAAAAAAGATTATAATGATGATATTACTTATTTAAAAGAAAAAACTTGTATAGAAAAGACTATAGACGTAATGGCATGTATTAATGTTCACAAATCTTCAGGAAGAAACAGCATATTTAAAGAACTTAATGAAAGAGATGTTTTTATTACAGAAGGTGAAATTAGACATATACTAGAGGTGCTTAAGGATAGAGACATTATAATTTCTAAGTCAGGTAGAAAGGGTAGTGAGCTAAGTCATAAAGGTTTAGAGATATTAAAAAAAATGAAATAGGTAATTAAATAGGTTTAAAAATTAACCTATTTAACCTATTTAACGATCAAAAGTAATGAACTAAAAGCATTTATTAACATGAGAGTTATATTAATAATTAATATATTTTGAATATAGCATTGACGTTGAAAACGCTTGTATTAAGATTGGAAAATTCAATTTACAAAATTAAATATAATATATATTTAAGAAATTGGCATGATAGTTGCTTGATATGTTTAATGTAATTTTAAAAAATTTAAATTTATGAATTTAACATTGAATTTATCTAAGGATTGGAGTGCATTAAACTATGAAAAGCAACAAAAAGCCAATAATAGGAATTTCAGGTAGTTTAATAATTGATGAAGGAGGAATGTTTCCAGGGTATGAAAGAGCATATGTAAACAATGACTATGTACAGTCAGTTGCTATGTGCAAAGCAATACCATATATAGTGCCAATGGTTTATGATGATGAGATAATAAAATCTCAAGTAGAAAATATAGATGCACTTATATTATCTGGAGGACATGATGTAAATCCATTAAATTGGGGAGAAGAACCACATCAAAAACTAGGTGGAATTTTACCAAAAAGAGATACTTATGATTTTAAATTATTACAATTTGCTTTAGAAATGAAAAAACCGATTTTAGGTATATGTAGAGGAGAACAGGTTATAAATGTATTTGGTGGAGGAAGCTTATATCAAGATTTATCTTTAATAGATGGATGTTATGTAAAGCATAATCAACAACACTTATCAAATGTAGCTACACATACAGCAAATATAAAAGAAGGTACAAAGTTATATGAAATACTAGGTGAGAAAGAAATACATGTTAATAGTTTCCACCACTTAGCAGCAAATAAAATTGCTAATGGATATATAGTTTCAGCAACATCTAAAGATGGGGTTATTGAAGCTATAGAAAAAGAAGGAGATGACTTTGTAATGGGTGTTCAATGGCATCCAGAGATGATGACTAAAGATTATCCTATAATGCAAAAGTTATTCCAAGCATTAGTAAATGAAGCAACTAAGTAAAAATAAATATAATAAATTTATGGAGGAACACCATGGGAGATAGTAAAAAATTAGGATTTTGGAGTATTGTTCTTTTAGGTATTAATGCAATTATAGGTTCTGGTATATTTGGATTACCAGGAGAAGCTTATAAAATGATAGGACCTGCTAGTATATTAGTATTAGTATTTTGTATGATACTTGCTGTATCTATAGCTCTTTGTTTTGCTGAGGCAGGTAGCTGGTTCGATGAAAATGGAGGACCTTACCTATACGCTAAAGAAGCATTTGGTGATTTTATCGGTTTTGAAGTTGGATTTATGAAGTGGGCTATAGGAATGATAGCTTGGGCAGCAATGGCAAATTTCTTTGCTATAACAATATCAACAGTTTGGCCACAAGCAGCAGATCCATTTACTAAAAATATAATAATTGGAGTAGTTTTAATAGGGCTTGGAATAGTAAATGTAATGGGTGTTCAAGCATCTAAGGTTTTAAATGATATAATAACAATTGGAAAACTTGTTCCATTAATATTCTTTATAGTAGTTGGGATATTCTTTATAAAAGGTGGAAATTTTACGCCGTTTGTAATAGTACCAAAAGGTGAAGCAACAACAACTGCATTTGTTGCAGCAGCAATATCATTGTTTTATGCTTTTACAGGATTTGAGTCTTTAGCAGTTGCAGCTAAGGATATGGAAAATCCTAAGGAAAACGTTCCGAAAGCTTTGATCGCAGTAATGGCAATAGTATCAATAGTATATGTATTTGTATTAGCAATAAGTATAGGAATATTAGGTTCAGATTTAAGTGGAGCAGCTACACCAGTTGCAGATGCAGCAAAAGTAATGATTGGTAGTGCAGGTGTTTATATAATAACAATAGGAACTGTAATATCTGTTGGAGGTATAAATATAGCAGCATCTTTCCTTACACCAAGATCAGGAGTTGCATTAGCAGAGCAAGGGTTAGTTCCAAAATGTATAGCTAAAAATAATAAAAAGGGAGCTCCATATATAGCTATAATAATAACAGTTGTAGGAACTCTTTTAATAGCTTGGTCAGGGTCATTTAAATTCTTATTACAAATAAGTGTTATTTCTAGATTTATACAATATATACCAACATGTATAGCTGTACTAGTATTTAGAAAAAAATATGGAACTAAAGATGCTAAATTTAGAATACCAGGAGGAGCTTTTGTTCCTATATTTGCAGTATTAGTTAGTTTATGGTTATTAATAGAAGCTGGAATAAGTGATCCAATGAAAATTGTATGGGGATTAGGTGGATTATTGATAGCTGTACCATTCTATTTCTATATGACTAAGGTATATAAAGCTAAAGACAACAATTAAAATATATAAATTAAAAATAACCTTTTAAAATAGTTATAGTAAATATGCTAGAGCCTATTTTAAGAAGGTTATTTTTAATTTATAACTAATTTGTATCATATATTGATAAAACAACGTATAAAGATAAAAATAAACATAAAAACATATAAAATCAGTGTTTTTTACAAAATTCGACAGGATGAATGTGTATAATAAAAGATGATGCAATTTCAAATGTAAGGATTATATAAGTTGCATGTTTAATTGCAAAATTTTCAATATAAAATTAAAATTTTACAAATTATATAGAAACAAGGAGGTATTTAATGGAAACAACAGACAACGGTACTGTATATTGTCAAAAATGTGGAACTAAAAATGACATAGTAAGTTCATTTTGCTTAAATTGTGGTAATGAATTAGTTTCAAATAACCAAAATACAGACTATAAAAAAGACAATAAAGCACAAAGTATTGAAAGAAGTAGTTTAAATAATTATGGTGATACAGATGAGATAATGAGATTTGTAGGTAAAAATAGTCAATATTATCAAAATAAATTTGATACTATAACAAAAACAGGAAGTAAGACAACTTGGAACTGGGCTGCATTTTTCTTAAATATTTACTGGTTACTTTACAGAAAAATGTATCTTCAAGCAGGTGGATTATTTTTAGTAAAAGTAGTATTAAATTTCATTCCTTATATAGGATGGTTAGTATCTATAGGGGTATCAATAGCATTTAGTATGTATGCCAACTCTATATATCTAGATCATGTACAAAAGCAACTTAGTGAAATAAATACATTAGATTATAGCCAAAGAGAATTTGATATTCTAAAAAAAGGTGGAACAAACATTATTTTACCACTAGCAATAGTTATAGGTATGTTTGTAATTGCAATTATAGCAATAGTAGGATTTGTGGTTTTATTAGGTACAGGTGGAATGTATTATTATTAAAAAGTATAGATTAAATATATAGATAAATGAGAGGCTGATCAAAATATGTATTTGTATACTATATTTTAGACAGCCTTTTTATTATGGATGAAATAAAATTATTATATATACAAATGTAATTAGGAGGGTTTTACATGCAAAATACAATAGAAAATGGAATAGCTAAGGTTGGAAAAGGATTTGAGAAAGGAAAAATCAAAATTGATTCAAAAAAAGAAATATCACAATTAAATAAAAAGCTAAATGAATTGGATATAAGAAAACAAGAAACCCTACAAGAAATAGGTAATATGGTTTATAACATGGTTTCAAAAGGGCTTATAGAAGATGAAAAAATAAATCTAAAATGTAATAATATAGCTGGATATCAACATTTAATATATGAAAACAAAAAACAAATAGAAAATATAAAAAAATCACAAGAAGGAATCAAATGTGATTGTGGAAATATATTATTTATTGAGGATAAGTTTTGCGGAAATTGTGGGAATAAAGTTGAAATACAAGAAGAGAAAATATCATATATCTTATGCAAAAGATGTGAAACAGAAATTAGTGAATTAGCAAATTTCTGTCCATGTTGTGGAATAAAATTAAGTTTATTACAGGAGTAGATATGAGTAGAAAAATCATATGTATAATTACATTATTATGTACACTTTTAATTTTAGGTGGTTGTAGTAATAAAATTGAACAAGAAGATGTTAAGGAAACAAAAGAAACTTTAAATAGTAATAATCAGAGCATTGAAAAACCTACTATTGTCATAGATCCAGGGCATTCATCTGTTGGTGATTTTGAAAAAGAACCGATAGCACCAAACTCTACAGATTTAAAATATAAAGATGTTATAGGTGCTAAAGGTGAATATACAAACATTTATGAAAATGAAACAACAGTATCGATAGGCGAACTTTTAAGAGGTATACTGTCTGAAAAAGGTTACAATGTTATTATGACAAAACATTCTGTAAAGGACTCTATAAGCAATATAGAGAGAGCTGATATAGGTAATAAAAATAATGCTGATTTAGTGATAAGACTACATGCAGACTCAGCTGAAGATAGTAGTGCAAAAGGAGCATCAGTACTTGTTCCTGCTAAAAATGAAAATACAGAAGATATATACCAAAATAGTTATAGGTATGGGGAAAAACTAATAAATAACTACACTAAAGAATTAAATATCCATAGTAGGGGCGTTATAGAAAGAGATAACATGACTGGATTTAACTGGTCTAATGTACCCGTTATTTTATTAGAAATGGGGTTTTTATCAAATAAAGAAGAGGATACTTTTATAAGTGATGTATCTAATCATGAAAAGATAGCACAAGCTATAGCGAATGGTATAGATAAATGTTTTGAATAGTAGTTATGGAGGAGAATATTATGAATAAATGCCAAAGTTGTGGAAACTCACTAAAACCAGGAATGACATTTTGTAATAAATGTGGAAGTAAAGTAGAAGTTAAAAATGTGACTAAATCTATAAATACAAATAAATCAACATATAGTAATAATGAAAATGGAGATAAAAATAATAAGAAGAAAATATTTATAATAGTAGGGGTAGTATGTTTAATACTTATTGGAGGGGTTTTATTTGGAAGAAAAAGTTTAATGCATAATTATTATGTATTAAAAGGAAATAATCAAAATGAAACAGTAAAAGCAGTTGATTATTATGAAAAAGCTCTTAAATTAAAATATGATAAAGATGTTATAGATAAAATTAATAATAAAACTATAAAAAATAAAGATTTTGAACATATATTATATAATTTACAAGATACAATTGATCCAGAGGATTTAAATGGATTATATGCTAATGCTTATGTGTACAGAGCTAAAGAAAATTTTGAACATAATAATCATGAAACGGCATTAGGATATTTAAAAAAGGCTCAGGAGCATGGTTATAATGTGAAAAACTTTGAATACTATAATCAGTTAGAAAAAGAAGATACAATAAACACTAATAGTGATGATAAAGATTACATAATTGCGGATAGTAGTACAAGATATTTAACAGAAGCAGATTTAAATGATTATAGTAAAACACAGTTAGCACTCATAAGAAATGAGATATTTGCTAGAAATGGATATATATTTGATACAGATAAATACTCTAACTATTTCTACGGGAAGAGTTGGTATAAACCAAATCCAGAGTTTGGTGGAAATGAAAAAGAGTTAAATGATGTAGAAAAGGCTAATATAGCATTAATAAAAAAAGTTGAAAATAAAAACGACCAAGGTAATAGCAGTAGTTCGCAAGATAAAAAACAGTTATATCTTGATAAATTAGCTCAGTTAGAAAAGAAAGATCAGAGTGTTCATGATGAATTTAACAATGGAGGATTATGTGATGCTGATTATGTAACTAAAACAACTGAAGTTTATGAAGATTATGATAAAGTTTTAAATGAGATATACCAAGATTTAAGAGCTACCTTACCAAGTGATACTATGAATGATCTAAAAGGAATTCAAAGAAATTGGGTAAAAGATAAAGAAGATAAGCAAAAACAGATTGAAAAGAATGAATCAGGGATGCATGTGAACTGGATGGTAATAGGACGTAATGAGGTTATGACACAAATGGTAAAAGATCGTTGTTATGAACTCTTAAATTATTTCAAATAATATATAAAATTTAAAGAGGCTAAAATTTTAGCCTCTTTAAATTTTATGTTAAACATATTAATATAATTAAAATAATAAGTAGATTACTATATAAGTAATCTATTATAAAACAAGTTACAAATTATATTCGAGTTGGATTTTTTATAAAGTGGTGTAGATTTAAAATAAAGTATATATATATTATTGATTATATATTAAAATTTATATTATGCTATATTTAATTGGGGGGAAGCACATGGTTTTATATGAGGATGGGGATTTACTTATAAGATTTATGATAGAAGAGGACTGCGATAAAATTGTAGAAGCATTTAAATTTCAAAATTGGAATAAAGATATAAATATTTTAAAAAATTACTATACAGAACAGGTTCAGGGTAATAGATATGTTTTAATTGCAGAAGTTATGGAAGATTTGGCAGGGTATATTACATTATTGCCAGAAGCTAAATTTGGACCCTTTGCAGATGAAAAAATGCCTGAAATTGTAGACTTTAATGTTTTTATTAAGTATCAAAATAGAAGTATTGGAAGTAAGTTAATGTATTGTATTGAAAATATAGCTAAAAATATTAGTGATACAGTATCTCTTGGAGTAGGGTTACATTATGGATATGGTTCTGCTCAGAGAATGTATGTTAAAAGAGGATATGTATTTGATGGTAGTGGAGTTTGGTATAAAAATAAACAATTAGAGCAATATTCAAAATGTGAAAATAATGATGATTTAGTTTTATATATGAAAAAGGAATTATTAAAATTAAAAATATAGAAAAGAATTAGTATGAAAAATCTCCTTTGCCAAATGAAATGGTAATGGGGATTTTTTTATGGTTATTTATGATAGAATATATTAATAAAATTAAATATATAAGGAGATTATTTATGCTTAAAATAGCTTTATGCGAAGATGAGCAATTACAACGAGAAACTATAAAAAATTATATAAATGAAATACTTAAAAAAGATGGTAAAAACTATGAACTGATAGAATTTGAAAATGGAGAGAGTCTATTAAACGATTATCCTAAAGGAGTAGATATATTATTTTTAGATATACAAATGGGCAATTTAAATGGAATGGATACTGCAAGAAAAATTAGAGAGTTTGATGAAAGAGTAGAAATTATATTTATAACAGGAGTATGGGAATATGTCCAAGAAGGATATGAAGTTAGAGCTTATAGATACCTTATAAAACCTGTTGATTTTGAAAACTTTGCAAAACAATTTAAATTATGTACAAGTTATATAGAAAAACAAAAAAACTCTAGTATTCTTGCAACCTATAAAGGGGAAAGTAATAAAATACCTGTTAATTCTATTGTGTATATAGAAACAGATAATAGAAATACAATAATACATACTATGGATAAAAGTTATAAATCTAATATGGGGATAAGTAAACTAGAAAAAGATTTAGAAGATGAAAATTTTTTGAGATGTCATAATAGTTTTTTAATAAATTTGCAATATATAAGTAAGATAGGACAAAATAGTGTCAACTTGAGTAAATTTGAAGTATTAGTAAGTAGACATAAAATGAAGGATTTAAAATTGAAATTTACAAATTTACTAGGAGATAAACTATGATAATAAATAGGGATTTTGTAGCATTAATAACCAACTTAAGTTTATTAACTATAGAATGGTTATGCTTTAAAATATTAATAGACTACATAAGTAAGCAAAAGACATCAAAGAAAATTAGGTTTATAACCTTTATATTTTGTATAATTTTAAGTCTTGTGCCTAATAAAGTTGTAAAATCACTAGTATATATAGGTGCTGGATTTTTATTTTATAAAATAAATTATAGGGAGACGTTATTTAAATCGGTTATAGTAACATCTGTTTTTTGGATAATGGTTATGGCTTTAAAAACTATTGGAATAGCTATTGTTTCAAAAAATTATAATATAAACAGTGAAGTATTTAATTCATATAAATATTTTTCAAGTTTAGAAATAATGACATTTTCTGTATTGGTATTTATAGCAACTGCATTATTGTATAAATATTTCAAATCATACAAGGACATCAATAGGAAGCACTTCATATCTATATTTTTTCCTATATGTGTAAACATATTGAGTTTAGCCATAGTTTTAGCCAATAAAACTAATAAGGTTACAGCTAATAATATAATAGGTGATTTTTCAGTTTTTTTAATGGGTATTTTAATGGTATTTTCTAATATATTTATGATAGTTATTTTCAGAAAAATAACTAGAGATAATAGAGTTTATATTGAAAATAGGATAATGAAAGAAAAAATGGATATGGAATATAAATATTATTCTAAAATGAAAGAAAATCAAGAAAGAGTAAGACGATTATATCATGATATGAAAAATCACATGGTTTGTATAAATAACCTAAATAATGATAAGCAAAGTTTAAATGAATACCTAAAAGAAATAAATTCAGAAATAGAAAAATGTGAAAGTTCATTTAACACAGGAAATATAATAGTAGATATTATTTTAAATGAAAAAAAGGAAATTTGTACAAATAAAAATATTAAATTTACACCGTACATAGAATTTAAGAAATGTGAATTTATTAAAGTAAATGATGTTTGTACTATATTTTCAAATTTAATAGATAATGCAATAGAAGCATGCGAAAAATTAGAGATTAATAATAGATATATAATTTTAAAAAGT